>JALSJL010000001.1 GCA_026989405.1 Marinosulfonomonas sp.
CTCGGGTTTGAAATCAGCAAACAAACCGGCGTCGGGGGGCCGTTTGGAACCGCGCGCGCCGGTCTGTCTTTTGAGTTCGCAAATGGCGGCCAGTTGACCGTGGACTATGCCCATGGCGCGATTGGCTTGCCGAACCTGAACGACAGCCTGCTCACCATCCGGTTCGAGGTCCCCTTCTGAGGTTTCCGCGAATACCTTTGTCGGCACTCGAATAATGCGCCTTGACGGGCGGCAGCCCGGCACCGGTTTACTGACTGGCTGACACGCCTGTTCAGACAGGACATCCAGGGTGAAACGCAGGTTGCCGCCGTCACCTGCAACGGCACGTCACCCCGCAATACCAGCCATCGCCCATCTGCGCGCTTGACCCTGCCTTGAACGCCGTTCTTCGGCTGCCCGTCAACTGAACCCGGATTGCCATGAGTTCAGCCTTTGGCATCGGTGTTTTTTGCGAGGTGAGGTTTGAGTTCGGCTCCCTGATTGTCCACCCGCGAAAGGTGCCTGAACAACGCAAACTGACAATGATCGGCATTGGGGCCCACAATGGCGCCAGCCGCAAACCTGAGCTCTGCATGCCTGTTCAAACAGATTTTCTGGGCAGGCCCGGGCAGAGACCATCGCCCAAAAAATCGTCAACAACCGACTGACAGGCCTGAAAACGGCATCCCTTTCAGCCAAAGGTCCGAACACTTGCAGGACCCTTTGCCGGGGCGCGATCTCGTCAACCATGACAACTTGATCAAACGGCCGGAACGTCGGCGAATAAAAAGGAGCATATGGTGCAAGTCTTTGATCTCAACAATCCGATCTGGGAACTGGTGGCCCGCTTTGCCATAGACACCCTGGCCATCACCTGGCTGATTTTCGGAATGTATTACCGACGCTATCGCGACAAGGTTCTGGCCACCACTGCCTCGATGTTCAACATCTTCGCATTCGCGGTTCTGACCATCCTGTCCAGCGTTGAATTCAGCATTGCCGCCGGGTTCGGATTGTTTGCAATCCTGGCATTGTTCAGCCTGCGCTCCGAACAAATTGAAAAGATCGAGATCGCCTATTTCTTCGGCGCCATCGCCATTGCGGTGATCTGTTCGGTGCAGGGCACGGGCCTTGGTTTTGTGGTGACGATCGTTGCCTTCGTGCTTGTTGGCGCATGGATTCTTGATCATCCGGGGATCTTGCAATCGGCCGCCAGCACCAGGATCACCTTGGACCGGATCGATGGCTGCGCGCTGTCGGACCCGGCAAAGATGCGGGCCGTCCTGTCAGAACGGCTGGGCGTTGAGGTGATGAACTTTCAGATCATCGAGCTCAACTACGTCAATGACCTGGCACGTTTGCAAGTCTTTTACCGGGGTTAGGGGGCCAATTGACCAAGCATGATCCACATCAGAATCTGCGATGGCTGACCCATGAATTTTCGTCCATTTCGCTGGAAGAACTGAATGGCAAGGCGGAAATGTTGTCACGGATCGACAACAAATACGTGGTGCAGGCCCGTGAACTGAAGGCCGCTCTGCCAGAATTGGCGCAGAAATTCGATGTTCTGGAAATTGAACGGAAACGGGCCTTTACCTATGACACGCGGTATTTCGACGATGCCGGGCGCAGCGCCTACTACGAGCATCATCAGGGCCTGCGCAAGGGTTTCAAGGTGCGCATCCGCCGCTATGCCGACGCCGGCCTGTGTTTTCTGGAAGTGAAGGTGAAAGGCCAGCGCGGCATGACCGAGAAATACCGCCTGCCCCATGATCCTGATGACATTGCCAGATTGTCGGAACCGGCCAGGGTATTTGCCCGCGAAACCTATGCGCGCCAATATGGCAAGCCTTTTCGCTATGACCTGCACCGGGTGCTGGATATTCGCTACAAACGGATCACCCTGGTGGCCAAGAGCGGCGGCGAACGGATGACCGTGGATACCGACCTGCAGTTTTGGTCCGGGGACAAGTCATGCAATGTCGGGACTGGTGTTTTCATCGTGGAAACCAAATCGAGGCTGGGCCGCGGTGACGGCGACAAATGTCTGCGCCGCGCCAATGTACGGCTGACAAAACGCTGTTCGAAATACTGCATCGGCATGGCCACCATGGGCCAGGTGACCCGGTTCAACCGGTTTTTGCCGGCTATGCGCAAACTGAACCTGCAAGGGATTCGGGCGGCAGACGCGCATGAAATGCATGCGTGTGCAGCCCAGGACAATTCGGACTTTGGTCCGAATAATGACCACACGTTCGCCGCTGGGGCAATGGCACCATCGTCGCTACCTTTGCGGGCAAGACAGGGCGAAAATACCAGTGCTGGAAAACTTCAAAGGAGATAAGAAAATGCGAAATCCATATCTGACAACAGCCTTGGCACTTGGGATTGCAGCGGTTTCCGGCCCTGCATTCGCGGCGCTGAGCGGGCCGGGCAACTATCAAGAGGCGCTGAGCGCGCCAGCTGACCCCGGTGAATATCAACTTGCCAAACGCGGACGTGGACGCGGTGGAGACCGGGATCGCGGCCGCGATCATGACCGGGGTGACGGCCACCATTCAAGCCGCAGCGATGACAGCGGATCCCGGTCTGGCTCGGGTCGGCGCCGCGCGCGCATTCCAGGTGGGTCAGGATGCGACAGCGCACATGACATTGCTGAACATCCCGAATGTACGCCACGCGCGACACCGTTGCCGGGCAACACCGGCAATCCTGGAAATGGTGATGCGGTCAGCAACTTTCTGAAAAGCATCCTTTCCGGCTCAAACCGGCGCCGCCCACGGGTGCCCGGCGGCTCCGGTTGTGATGATCCCCGTGACATCCTCGAGCATCCGGAATGCACGCCCTGATACCGCCACCACTCAATGTTGCCCGCCGCATCGGCGGGCAACGCATTTGGGGGAAAGCGCCCCTGGCCTCGTACTCCCAAAAGTTGAACTTTGAGCCTGCCCTGGTGGCTCTTGCCAGAACTACATCGCCAGACGAACGTCTGAATGGTTTGCAGCGGTTATCTGTTATACTCGACAACCGCCATAGACCTTTCTGGCGGTAATCGACTGCGGAGAAGCGCATGAGACCAAAGATGCACATGCCGAGTATTGCAATCCTGGTGATCGTTTCAGCGGTATTCTCGGCTTCTCCGATTCAGCTGAGCATGGATAACGAAGGTTTCTTTGGAATCGAATTGTCGGTTGCCCATGCCAAAAGAGGCAGAGGGAGAGGTGGCGATGATGACAGCGATTCGGGTAGTAGCAACAGCGGTTCGGGTAGCAGCAACAGCGGGTCTGGTAGCGGCAACAGCGGGTCTGGTAGCGGCAACAGCGGCTCGGGCAGCGGCAATAGCGGGTCCGGTAGCAGCAACAGCGGATCGGGCGGTGGCAACAGCGGGTCCGGTAGCAGCAATAGCGGATCGGGCAGTGGCAACAGCGGGTCAGGCAGCGGCAATAGCGGATCGGGCAGTGGCAACAGCGGGTCAGGCAGCGGCAATAGTGGGCCCGGCAAAAGCTCTGACCAGATTCCTGGTCCGAAATCGGCGATCCAGCGCATTGAATTGTCCGCATCCGGAGTCGCAATCTACTATGTCGATGGGTCGCGCGAAGAAATCCGCAATCGAAAGTATCAGTTTTTCGATGCAGATGGGCGGACGCTGATTTCCCGCCACGCGACGGGGGCCGACCTGGCGCACCTGCGGGCGCGGGCCAATGGGATCAGTATCAAGAACGTGCGCCATCCCAGCAACCCCGGCAAAACATCGGTGACCGACGCCAGCAGCAACGGAAATCAGGTTGTGGTGCGCTATTCAAACGGCTGGACCGAGGAAATTTCGGGCGGCGTGTATTATCTGAGTGACCAATATGGACGCGCCGCGGTAAAACGCCCGGCTACCCCTGCTGATATCAAGCGGTTGCGGGCCCTGGCCGGAAATTAGGCCGCACCTGGGCAAATTCACTCTTTGCGCCAGGCATCATGGGCGATCAACGCGGCTTCGACCCGGTTGCGGGCATGCAGCTTGCCCAGAATCGTTGTCATATAGTGTTTCACGGTCTTTTCCTGCAGGCCCAGATCGTCGGCCACTTCGCGGTTGCTTTTGCCAATGGCAACCCCGCGCAGGATATCTTCTTCGCGTTTGGTCAGTTCATCGATCGGCTGTTTTTCAGTGCGTTTCGGGCTTTGCATGATCTTCAGAACACGTGCAGCCAGGCCCGGTGACACATGCGGTTCGCCCTTCGAAATGCCGGTCAGGATACGTCGCAATTCGGCCGCCGAAACGCCTTTCAGAACATACCCGATAGCACCGGATTCCAGGGCCGAAGTCACGTCACTGTCGTCTTCGGACACTGTCAGCATAGCGATATGTCGCGCAGTTTGCTCATGGGCAATGGTGCGGGCGGCAGTGATGCCATTGCCGGGCATGGACAGGTCCAGCAACGCCACATCAGGTTTGTGTTTCCTGGCCAGATGCACCGCGTCTTCAGCCGATTCCCCGACCCCGACCACATCAAATTCACCGGTTTCTTCAATGCTCTGCACCAATCCATCACGAAAAATGGGATGGTCATCCGCCAGTATCAATCGAATTGTCATGTCGAATTCTCCACATTGGACAGAGTCAGACACATGGAGGTGCCGACCCCGGGTTCGCTCTGGATTGTCAGGTTTCCGCCGATACTCTGGGCACGGTCCACCAGTCCCAGCAGGCCCTGCCCGCCATCATCGCGCAACTTTAGCGCTCGGTCGGGCTCAAAGCCGTGCCCTTGGTCCCGAACTGTCACCAACAACGTGTGGGCACTGGTTTCTATGATCACGGCAGCTTCTTCCACCTGCGCGTGGCGCGCGGCATTTGACAGGGTTTCCTGCAAGAACCTGTAGACACAGACTTTTTGCGAATACTCCAACGGAAAGGACTCGTCACCGATGAAGGACAAACCAATGGTCATGCCGGTCTGATGTTCGTGATCATCGACCGCACGTCTTGCAAGAGTTTTCAAATCCAGTGCATCCAGATCAGGCAAAGCAAGTCCACGGGAAATCGCCCTGATCTCGCCAAGCGCCTTGTCCAGAGATTTTCGCACCTCCAGGGCATCCGGGTTTTTGTCGCCGGTGTCCGGAAGAGCCCCATCCAGCCGAAGGGCCGCAAGTGCCAGATACTGAGCCGGTCCATCGTGCAAATCAAAACCAATTCGACGTATGGTTCGCTCGGTCTGGGCCGTAGCCCGTGACGATGCCGATACCGCTCGGCGGCGCAGTGCCAGATTTTGCCTGGATACGACCTGGGTTTCCTGCAACTGTTTTTCCAGCTGTTTGCGCTGGTCTCGGATGGTTCGACCACCGGTCTGGACAATGCCGAACAGCAACAGCCCGCTCGCCAGAAAGGCGGAACCCACAACAAGCCAGCTTTTGCGGCGGGCATCGGATATTTCGGTATCAAGAATATCGGCCAGTTCATAAAATTCGGCGACGGCAATGACCTGTCCTGTCCAGACCTCGCGTATTGGACTGTAGACCTCCAGCAGGGGCATTCCCAAGGCCGCCTCCGCCTGGTCCTCCAGATCGGTCAAGTCCTCATAGGACGCCGCGATACGACCAGTCCAGGCCCGTTTCAGGTCATCCGATGGCTTGAAAACCTGACCAATCAATGCGGGATCCGACGCATGGACAATCAAACCCCCGGGCTTCCAGATTTTGTAGGAAACGACCCGTTCGCCAAGTGATGTACCATCAAAAATCTCGGTCAGCGCCCTTGCCGCTGGTCCGGAAAGTTCATCACTCTGAGCCAGCTCCTGACTAAGCGGCGATACGAAACTTTCCATGAATAACGCTGCCGAGGTCGCTGAATTTTGCACGACAGCCTGCTCAATGCGCGAAGAAACCCAAAACCCTACTATCAGCATGGCCGCAGTCATCACGATAGCCCCGGCCAACAGGAATTGACCGGGAAGGGTCAGTCGGCTCCAGTGAATTTGATGCGGATTCAAGTTCATTTTGCAAGGAATACCATGGTTTTGAATGAGCACTATGGACTTTGGTCCGTTACCATTGCTCCTTTGGACCGACGTGGACAGCACCAATGCCGATCCTTGCGGCTTCATGAACAAACGGGCAGTTATCCTCTGACACCCGCTTCGTTCCAAAACTCGGAGGAAGATTGAATATCCGATTTCAGATGCGGCGGCACGAACACGAGCCGGATGCCGGGTTCACGGTCTTTCCAGATGGTATCCATGATTACTTGACCGACGGACATCGGGTCACCATCGCGGCAGCCAGCCGCGCTTGCGCAAGTTCGCCCGCACCCGGCCGGGCACCAAGGGCGACTGGATCCGGCGGGCGGACGAGATACCAGATGACCAAGGCGGAGTTCATGGAATGGGTGAAATCATGGGCTTGATCCAGGGATTGTTCGGCTGGCTGCTCGGCGCTATCGTCAGCTTTTGCTTCGCCGCGCGCCAACAGGTGAAGGCACATGCGCTTCATAGGCCATCGGCCGAAACATTGGCCCGCATGCCGCAGGTGGTGCGCAACATCGAGGTGATGCTCCTTCAAGATGCAAAGATCCCCTCTTCACTGAAACGGCTTCTCTTCATTGCCCGTCTCCTTCGAAGAAAAGAAACCAACCCGAATGCGGGAACTTTTCCGGGGAGCAGAACACCAATCCCCACGTCTGACGCAGGTCAACGCAATTGTTATCGGACATTGCCATCACGCGCCTATCTTGGACACCCCGGATATTGTATCCCCCAGACGGTGTTTCCCGTTCTCGCCTGAGGTATGCGTATGAAGATCATCGGTATCAAGACTGTCGCTATCGGCCTTGCAGTTGCAGCCCTGGTCCTTTCGCCCCTTTCAGCCGTTTCCGAAACCCTGCCTTTCGACAAGGCCTGGAAAAAGCAGGGCTTCCTGCGCCTGAGGTCGAACAAGTTTTCCCTGGGTGGCGAAAGTCTGCAGGTCAGCTCCAATGGCACCGTGTCGCTGATTTACCGACGGGTTCCCGAAGAGCTTTGGGGCTCACGGTCAGCGTCCTGGAAATGGGCGGTTTCCCAGTCAGTCGGGCCGACCGACCTGACGGTGAAAGGGGGGGATGACAGGAACCTCGCTTTGTATTTCGTCTTCCTCGAAGCAGAGTCCGCGCCTGCTCTGGCAAAGCTGTCTGCCCGCAAGCTTTTGCGGCATCCGGATGTGCGGGCTTTGGTTTATGTCTGGGGCGGCGACTATGCGCCGGAGACAGTGCTCTACAGCCCTTATGGTCCGGAGACGCTCCGCACTGTGATAAAGCGCTC
>JALSJL010000002.1 GCA_026989405.1 Marinosulfonomonas sp.
GTTCTCGAAAAAGGTCGAAAACGGTGACGGACCGCTGGAATTTGCCCGCGACGCGATGTCGGGGCTGGCCACGGTGCTGATCGTGCTGACAGTTGTCGCGCAATTCGCGATGCCGTGGCTGGTGCTCGCGATGGCCAGCGGGTTTGCCGGCGATGAGCGCTTTGATCTTGCCGTCGGTTTCGGGCGCATCACCTTCCCCTATATCCTGTTCATTTCGCTCGCCGCCCTGCTGTCGGGCGTGCTGAATGCGACCGGACGTTTCGCCGCCGCCGCGGCCGCGCCGGTGCTGCTGAACGTGATCCTGTCGGGCGCCATGCTTTGGGCCTGGGCTGCCGGCGCCGATATCGGGCGGGCGCTGGTCTGGGCCGTGCCGGTCGGCGGCATCGCCCAGCTTGCGCTGGTCTGGTGGGCCGCGGCGCGCGCCGGCTACCGGCTGATCCCGCGCCGCCCGCGCATGACGCCCGAGTTGAAACGCCTGGCGATCATCGCAGCCCCGGCAGCGCTGGCCGGCGGCGTCGTGCAGGTCAACCTGCTGGTCGGGCGCCAGGTCGCCAGTTTCTTCGAAGGCTCGATCCAGTATCTCAACCTCGCCGACCGGCTCTATCAACTGCCGCTTGGCGTCGTCGCCATCGCCATCGGTGTCGTTCTGCTGCCCGATCTGTCGCGCCGGCTTGCCGCGCATGACGACAAGGGCGGGCGCGACGCGATGAACCGGGCGGCCGAATTTGCCCTGCTGCTCACCCTTCCGGCGGCGGTCGCGCTGATCGTCATTCCCGGCCCGCTGGTCTCGGTGCTGTTCCAGCGCGGACGCTTCACCCCCGAAGACGCGCAGGCCACGGCCCTTGTGGTTGCGATCTACGGCCTCGGCCTGCCTGCGTTCGTCATGCAGAAAGTGCTGCAGCCGCTGTATTTTGCCCGCGAAGACACCCGCACCCCGTTCCACTACGCGCTCGTTGCAATGGTCGTGAACGCAACGCTCGCCATCGGGCTCGCCCCGTTCATCGGCTATCTCGCCGCCGCCATCGCGACAACCATTGCCGGCTGGATCATGGTCTGGCTGTTGCATCGCGGTGCACGGACCATGGGCGAAACGGCCCGCTTCGATGCCCGCTTCATCGACCGCGCCAAACGCATCGCCCTGGCGGCCCTCGGCATGGGCCTCGTGTTGCTCCTGGCACAATTCCTTCTGGCCCCCGCCCTTGCGATGGCGGGCTGGCGCTACCTCGCACTCACCGTGCTCGTTATCGCCGGCATGGGCAGCTTTTTCGCACTCAGCCAGTTGAACGGCGCCCTGCGCATCACCGAACTGCGCGCCGCACTCAAACGCAACTGACCCTTCATCTTGCCAAAATACTCCCGCCGGAGGCACCGCGGCGCGGCACAGGCGCGGCGCAATCTCTTCCCCTTATCGGTTGCGCAACCGCGCCAGGATGCGCCCCCAGGCGCCGGGCACCAGCAGGAAAGACACCAGAAATCCCGTGGCAAACCCGGAAAGGTCGGCAACCCAGTCCTTGCCACCGCCAAACAACAGTCCGAATACCAGTTGCAGTCCCATCAGAATTCCGATCAGCGTAAACGCCCGCATCTGGTTCTGCTGAGTGCCTGCCAAGGCCACCCACAGCATGAATGTATAAGAACCGATCAGCCCGTAAACCGCCGGGTAACCGCCGACCAAAGGTGCCGGCGAGTCAACCAGAAGACCATAGGCCAGTGCTCCGATGACAGCCGACAGGAAAAAGACGACCAGCACCGCCATCGTTCCGAACACTTCGCCGACCATCTTGCCCAGCGCCAGCAGGAACACGATCACCATCAGCGCATGGGTGAAGCTCAAATGGATGAACGGGTAGGTCACGAACCGGATTACATGCTCCAAAGGCCAACGCCCTGTTTCGATCATCCAGTCCAGAATGGGCGCAGAAAAGGCGTAGGTGCGGATCGCTTCCAGCCGCCAGCCAACGGCATCCTGCCCGCCGGCAAAGCCACGCGCGCCGGCCTGAAACACCAGTTCGATCCCCAGGATCAACAACGCCAGCGCCACCACGATCGGCGGCAACGGGTTGATCGGGCTTTCGTCATGCCTGCTCGACATTGCGCCTCTCCTTCTTGACGGGCCTTGGCTGCATGGGTAAGCGAGCGCGAAGCAGAAATCCATAGCCGGAGCCTGACAATGGCCGAATCCACTTTCACCCCCCGCGTCTTTTCCGGGATCAAGCCCTCGGGCGGCCTGACCCTTGGCAACTATCTGGGCGCGATCAAGCGCTGGGCCGAGATGCAGGGCAAGGGCATAGAAACGATCTACTGCGTGGTCGACCTGCACGCGATCACCGTCTGGCAGGATCCGCAAGACCTGCACAACGGAACCCGCGAAGTGACGGCCGGCCTGATCGCCTCGGGCATCGACCCGGCCACATCGATCCTGTTCAACCAGTCCCAGGTCTCCGCGCATGCCGAACTGGCCTGGATATTCAATTGCGTCGCGCGCGTCGGCTGGATGAACCGAATGACCCAGTTCAAGGACAAGGCCGGCAAGAACGCCGAAAAGGTGTCGCTCGGGCTTTACGCCTACCCGGCGCTGATGGCGGCCGACATCCTCGTCTACCATGCAACCCATGTGCCCGTGGGCGAAGACCAGAAACAGCATGTCGAGTTGACGCGCGATATCGCTGCCAAGTTCAACCACGACTACAAGGTCGACTTCTTTCCGCTCACCAATCCGGTGATCGAAGGCCCGGCCACCCGCGTGATGAACCTGCGCGACGGCAGCAAGAAAATGTCGAAGTCCGGTGAAAGCGACATGGAGCGTATCAACATGCTCGATGATGCCGATACAATCGCCAGGAAATTCAAGAAGGCCCGCACCGACCCCGAACCATTGCCCGATACCCTTGAAGGGCTGGCCGGACGCCCCGAAGCGCGCAACCTGGTGGACATTTACGCCGGGCTTTCGGACCAGACACCCGAGGCCGTGATCGCGGACTATGCCGGGGCCGGCTGGGGCCGGTTCAAGCCTGCCCTTGCCGATCTCGCGGTCGCAAGGCTCGCGCCGATCTCGGATGAGATGAAACGGCTGATGGAAGACCCCGGCGAACTTGACCGTATCCTGGCAACCGGCGCCGACAAGGCCGAGGCCATTGCCCGACCGATCCTCGAGCAGACCTACGACATCGTCGGGCTGGTGCGGTCGCGCTAGCGGTCTCATCCGGTAGAAGTCCAGGCTCCAGCGCCTGCTGCACGCGCCCCCTTCCCGGGTGCCACCGATTTCCTGCCCGGGGAATCGTTTCAACATCTCTCTCAACAATACCGTGTTTGCAGCAGGACAAACCGGTCACGAAGGCAATGTCTGGTCATATTGACACAATGTAAAATATCTTTTACCTTGTGTCAGATATTTCAGACACGATTCGCCGGAGACCCTAACATGTCACGACAGGAAAAGTCCGCCCTGGTGGTTCTGTTCAGCAGCCTGATCCTCTTCGCAGTCTACCTGTGGCGCCTGTCCATCCTTTACAGCGACGGCAGGTTTTCCGAACCCGACGCGGCCAGCCTGCTGGGAAAATCCTTCATTGCGCTGGTGCTGGCCGGCATCGTGATGCACATCGCGATCGCCCTGGCCTCCAGGATCGTCGCGCCCGGCCTGGAACCGGAAATGCCGGCCGATGAGCGCGACACGCTGATCGAGCTGAAAGGCGCGCTGGCGTTCCTTGTGGTTCTTGTCATCGGTTTCATCGCCGCCATGCTGGCCCTGGCCCTGGGAGTGTCGCCTGTTGCCATCCTGTTTGCGCTGATCGTGGCCGTGTTCCTTGGCTCGATCGCCGACGACCTGACCAAGCTCTACCTTTACCGGCGGGGGTTCTGACATGGGCAAGACCCGGGTCAGCAACAACATCCGGCGGCTGCGCTTCGAGCACGGAGAAATGACGCAAAAGCAACTGGCCGAACGGGTCGGGGTAACCCGCCAGACCATCGTTGCCATCGAAAAGGCGCACTATTCGCCCTCGCTTGAACTGGCCTTCCTGATTGCCGAGACCTTCGGCGTCCCGCTGGAAGACGTGTTTTCGCACGACCCCGACCCCTGATCGCCGAAACAACCAATTCCCCGGCCCCGACCGTGCAGCCTGTTTCAAAGGAGAAGACCTCATGCCCGATTACATCCGCAGCGGCCGCATGGCCGGCATCCTGTTCCTCGTCGCGCTTGGCGCAAATCTTGTCGGCAGCGAATTGCTGGATGCCATCGTCATCGCCCCCGACTATCTGACTGCGACCCATGCCCGCGAGACGTCCGTGATCCTTGGCGTTCTTGCGGAAATCGCTTCGGCCATCGCGGTGGTCGGGATTGGCGTCTTCCTTTACCCGGTGCTGCGCGAACACAGCCGCGTCATTGCCCTTGGCTACCTCGCGTTCCGGCTGATCGAGCCGATGATTACCGTCATCATCGTGCTCGCCTCGCTTTCGATCCTTGCGCTCAGCCAGCAATATACGGCCTCGGGCGCTACCGACACCGGCCAGTACGAGTTGCTGGGCGCCTTGTTCCAGTCAACGCGCGACTGGGCGCTGATGATCTATATCCTGGTCTTTTGCACCGGCGCGTTCCTGTTTTACGGGCTCTTGTTTCGCGCGCGTCTCGTGCCGCGCTTGTTGTCGGTCTGGGGGCTGGTGGGCGCGGCGATCCTGTTTGGCGGGGCGCTGATCGACATGCTGGTCACCGACATCCCGCCCGAAGCCTACGGCGCGGTCATGGGAGTGAATGAAATTGTCTTTCCGCTCTGGCTGATCTTCAAGGGGTTCAATACCGGCCGCGCCGCCCCCTGAGGCAACTGGCCCCCGCAGCCATTCCATGCAACTATCGGCCCGACACAAGGAAAGCGGCCATGCGCCATACCACCCATTCAGACACCCGCATCGGACACGTCCACTTGCGCGTGGCCGATCTGGACCGGGCAGTTTCGTTTTACCGCGACGTGATGGGGTTCGAGCTGCAACAGACCTTCGGCACGCAAGCCGCGTTCCTGTCTGCCGGCGGCTACCACCACCACATCGGCCTGAACACCTGGGACAGTCAGCAGGGCACACCGCCCCCGCCCGGCCACACGGGCCTGTATCATGTGGCTTTCCTCTACCCGGACCGCGCGGCGCTTGCACGAACACTCACGCGGGTCATCGCCGCCGGCGTCGAGATTGCCGGCGCCGCCGACCACGGCGTCAGCGAGGCGGTCTATTTCAACGACCCCGACGGTAACGGCATCGAGATTTACCGGGACCGCGCGCGCGAAGACTGGCCGCGCGATGCGCGGGGACACCTGAAAATGGGCAACGCTCCGCTGGACATCGCGGCCTTGCTGGCCGAGGCCGCACCGGTCTGACAGGCGCGCGATGCGCCCTTTCGTCCCTGCCGGCCTCAGGGCTGTTGCACTGCCCGCCCCCCTCGGCCATCATGCGTCCAACAGAGCAAAGGACCACGGCCCATGAGAAAATTCCTTGTTGTGCTGGATGACAGCCGCGAATGCCTGAATGCGATGCGTTTTGCCGCCATGCGTGCGGCCCATACCGGCGGCGGCGTCACGATCCTGTCGGTCATCGCCCCGGAGGAATTCAACCACTGGATCGGCGTCGGAGAGATCATGCGCGCCGAAGCACGCGAACGGATCCAGGCGCATTTTGACGTGTTCGCGAAATGGATGCGCGACAAGCAGGGCGTGGACCCGGAACTGGTGATCCGCGAAGGCGAAGCTGTGGCCGAAATCATGGCCCAGATCAACGAGGACCCGGAAATCGGCGTTCTTGTTCTTGGCGCCGGGTCCGACAAGGCCGGACCGGGGCCGCTGGTGAGCCAGATGACGCGATCGTCGGGCGACCTTTCGGTTCCGGTAACGATCGTGCCGGGCGAGCTTTCAAAAGAGCGCCTGGAAGCGATTACCTGAACCGCATCCGACAGACGCCAGCCCCATGCCGCGCCTGATTTAGAACAGTTCTAAACCTTGACTTGCGCCGGCGCCGGGCGCATATGAAACGGTGACGAAAGGATCCCACAATGTTCATCCAGACAGAATCGACTCCCAACCCGGCAACGCTGAAATTCCTGCCCGGTCAGACCGTTCTTGAAAGCGGAACCGCCGATTTCCTGTCGGTGGATGATGCAGCCACTTCGCCGCTTGCCTACCGCATCTTCAAGGTCGACGGGGTTGAAGCCGTCTTTTTCGGCACTGACTTTGTCACCGTCACAAAGCGCGATGATGTCGACTGGGATCACATCAAACCCGCGATCCTGGGCGCGATCATGGAACATTTCCAGTCCGGACAGCCCGTCATCGAGGGCGCGGCCAAAGACACCGGGCACGCAGATCATGGCGACGGCCCGAACAGCCAGATCATCAACCAGATCAAGGATTTGCTGGATACCCGCGTGCGCCCGGCAGTGGCGCAGGACGGTGGCGACATCACTTTTCATGGCTATGACAACGGCGTCGTCTACCTGCACATGCAGGGGGCATGCGCCGGTTGCCCCTCATCCACGCTGACGTTGAAGATGGGCATCGAAAACCTGCTGCGCCACTACATTCCCGAAGTGGTCGAGGTGCGCCCGGTTGCCGCCTGAGCCCCTGACACTTGCCTTTGACACAGCGGCTGCGCATTGCGCGGCCGCTTTGCTTGCAGGCGACCGGATTGTCGCGCAGGCCCGGGAAACCATGGCCCGAGGACAGGCGGAACGACTGTTCGGGCTGCTGGAAGAATTGCTGGCCGCTGCCGGCGCACAATGGCGCGACCTTTGCAGGATCGGCGTCGGAATCGGCCCCGGAAACTTCACCGGCACACGCATATCGGTCGCTGCGGCCCGCGGGCTTGCGTTATCGCTTGGAATCCCGGCCATCGGTGTGTCGAGCCTTGAGGCCCTGGCGATTGGCCTGGATGGCCCGGTGCTCTGCAGTGTCGATGCCCGTGCCGATCAGGTGTATTTGCAACTGTTCAACAATGGTCGGGCAGAAGCTCCATTTCAGGCCGGGCTGGACGCCATCCCGTCACAGGTGCTTCCACGGGGTGGCATCGTCATCGGACATGAAGCAGACGCCATTGCGCAACGCCTCGGGGCCGTTACGGGCACACAGCCCGTGGCGCGCGCTCCGGCGATTGCGATGATTGCCAGCTCGCGTT
>JALSJL010000003.1 GCA_026989405.1 Marinosulfonomonas sp.
TGGCCATGGGGACAGACAAGGGGCTTTGCGGGCTCGGGTTTTCGCAGGACTGGACACAAGATGCAGCTTTTGCCGATTTGTCCGGGCGCTGGCCAAAGGCGCATTTCTCGGAGACCCCCGAGGCCATCGCGCCCTGGGTCCGGGCCGCGTTCGGCCAATCCGGCGAAGCTCGCCTGCACCTGATTGGTGCCCCGTTCCAGATCAAGGTCTGGGAAGCGCTGCTGCGCGTGCCCTCGGGCCATGTCACGACCTATTCGGAAATTGCCGGTGCCATCGGCAAGCCTCGCGCCATGCGCGCCGTGGGCACCGCGGTCGGGCGCAACCCTGTCAGCTTCCTGATCCCGTGCCATCGGGCGCTGCGCAAGTCCGGGGCGCTTGGCGGTTATCACTGGGGGCTGCCGGTCAAGCGCGCGCTCCTGGCCTGGGAAAGCGCGAGAAACGAGGCCCTGCCCCGGCGGCAACCGGACACGAACCCGTGAAGACCCTTGCGGAATTCCGCTGATCGGTGTCATTTGCCTTTTGAAGTGGAGACAATCCACCGCTAAGAACCGGACCATAAGCTGGGCCAACTTTTTCGAGGCAAGACCATGAGAATACTGAAAGTCACTACATTGGCGGCCACCGCCAGCCTGCTCGCCGTGACGGCCTGCACAAGCGTCGACACGCCAACCAACGATCCGAATGCCCGCCAGGGTGAAGGCATAGCGCTTGGGGCTGCAACCGGCGCGCTGTTCGGTCTGCTCGGCGGGAAAACCAAGAAGGAAAGGCGCAACTCGGCACTGGCCGGCGCCGTGATCGGCGGCACGATTGGCGGCGTTGTCGGCTCGAACCTCGACAAGCAGGCCGCAGAGCTGCAGGCCAGCATGGGTGACGGCCGCATCCAGATCATCAATGCCGGCGACCGGCTGATCGTGCGCATGCCGCAGGACATCCTGTTTGCCGTTGACAGCACCACCGTTGCCCCGGCCCTGCGCAGCGACCTCGCAGCCGTTGCGGCCAATCTCCAGCGTTACCCGAACTCGACCGTCGAGGTCGTTGGTCACACCGACTCAACCGGAAGCTCGGCCTACAACCTCAACCTGTCGCAGCGGCGCGCAGATGCGGTGGCGGCGATACTTATCGCAAATGGCACGTCACCCTCGCGCATCCGCACGATCGGACGCGGCGAAGATGCGCCCCTGGCCACCAACCTGACGGCCGCCGGGCGCGCTCAGAACCGGCGCGTCGAAATCATCATTCGCCCGACCGGCTGAGTCCGGGCAGGCACCAAGACAACAACAGGCCGGGTCACGCACCCGGCCTTTTCATTGGCAGTTGTTCACCACGCACAGGTCTCCTATCCTGCGCCAACCACGCGGGAGACGCCGATGCCGTTTCAGAAAATCGAACCCGAGAAACTGTCCGCCGCCGTCGTGCGCCAGATCGAGCTTCTCATCTTGCGCGGCATCCTGCGGCAGGGCGAACGTCTGCCCTCCGAACGCGACCTTGCGCAAAAGCTGGGGGTCTCTCGCCCCTCGTTGCGCGACGCCATCGCCGAGTTGACCAAAAGCGGCCTGCTGACCACGCGTGCCGGATCGGGTGTGTATGTCGCCGAGGTGCTGGGCTCGGCCTTTTCGGACGGTTTGGTCGCGCTGTTTGCCCGCCACGACGAAGCGGTATTCGACTATCTCGATTTTCGCACCGACCTGGAAGGGTTGGCCGCAGAACGCGCCGCGCGGCTTGCATCCGACACCGACCTTGCCGTCATCGACGCGGTCTTCACCCGGATGCAGGCCGCCCACCAGGCACGCAAACCGACCGACGAAGCCCGCCTTGATGCCGAGTTTCACATGGCGATCATCGAAGCCAGCCACAACGTTGTCATGCTGCACATGATGCGTTCGATGTTCCAGTTGCTGCGCGAAGGGGTGTTCTACAACCGCCAGGTCATCTTCCGGCAGAAAACCACCCGGCAGACGCTGCTCGAACAACACCACCAGATCAACCAGGCGATCCAGTCACGCGACCCGCAAGCCGCACGACGGGCCGTCGAGCATCACCTCGGGTTCGTCAAACAGGCGCTCATCGCCGAACGGGCCCATGAGAAGAACGAAGCCATCGCACGCCTGAAACTCGGGCGCGACCACGGCTAACTGGTTCAGTCTCGCTGGATGGTGCTGAAAACACTCTGGCCGCCAACACCGCGCCCGCGTCCGCGGGCACAGCAGGTTTCAGGCCGCCTTGCGCCGCCTGCGCTGGTTGCGCCGCCGGTCGCCGCCTGGCTGACCGCCACGCCGTCCGCCACCGCCACCCCGGCCCTTTTTCTTCGGCGCATCTTCCACTGCCCAGGGCGCACCGCCCTCGACCGGGATATCGGCCTTCATTGCCTTCTGGATTGCGCGCAACTCGCTCATTTCGGCGGCTGAACAAAACGCAATCGCCGTTCCGGCCCGGCCTGCCCGCGCCGTGCGCCCGATGCGGTGAATATAGTTTTCGGCCACATTCGGCAGATCGTAGTTATAAACATGGGTGATCCCGGGAATGTCGATCCCGCGCGCCGCCACATCGGTGGCCACCATCACGTCAAGCTCGCCCGAACGAAACGCCCGGATTGCGCGTTCACGCTGGCCCTGGCTCTTGTTGCCGTGGATCGAACCGGCGTTGATCCCGGCCGCCTCAAGCTGCTTTTTCAGCCGCTCGGCACCGTGTTTGGTGCGCGAAAATACAAGGCTCAGCCCAGAATCCTGCGCGCCCAGCATTTCGATCAGCTTGGCCGATTTTTCAGGCTGCGCCACGAAATGCAGCGACTGGTTGATCTTGTCGGCCACCTTGCCCGGCGGTGAAACCTCAACCCGCACCGGATCGCGCAGATAGGCTTTCGCCAACTCGCCCATGTGCTTGGGCATGGTTGCCGAAAACAGCATCGACTGGCGATCTTCCGGCAACAGCGGAGCAATCTTGCGCAGCGCATGGATAAACCCGAGGTCCAGCATCTGGTCGGCTTCGTCCAGCACCAGGTATTGCGTCTGCCCAAGGGTCAGGGCGCGCCGGTCAAGAAGGTCGATCAACCGCCCCGGCGTGGCCACCAGCAGGTCGGTGCCACGCGCCAGGCGTTGCGTCTGCCCGACGATCCCGGCCCCGCCAACCACCAGGTTGATCTTCAGGTGGGTGCCCTGGGTATAATCACGCAGGTTATCGGCAATCTGCTTCGCCAGCTCGCGCGTCGGCGCAAGGATCAACCCGCGCACGGTTTTCGGCGCGGGCTTGGTGCCCGCCTTCAGCAACGCATCGATCATCGGCAGGCCGAAGGCCGCCGTCTTGCCCGTGCCGGTCTGCGCCAGCCCCATCACGTCGCGCCCGTTCATCGCATGCGGGATCGCCTGCGTCTGGATCGGCGTCGGATCGGTGATGCCCTGCTCGGCAAGTTTCTTTACAAGTCGGGGGTGCAGCCCCAGCATATCAAAATCCATCAAGGATTTTCCTTTCATCGCGAGCCGGTCAGGCCCGCACAAACATGACGACTGCTCCGCACCTCACAGGGGCGGATTGCAGTCAGAGGGTTGCGCGAAAACACTGACCCCGCGGGCGGCATTGCCCACAAGCCGTGGCTCGCGCCGGACCCCTCGCGTGAAATTGGGAACCTTTGGTCAACGGGCGCTCGGCCAGAACTTGTCTGCCAGCTGCTCACGCGGCAGGGCCCGTTGGTTACAAGGCACATGCCCCCCCGGGCTGGACAAGTCAAGGCCCCTGTTTCTTTTTCGCCAAAATATCCCCGCCGGAGGCACCGCGACGCGGGGTTTGCCCGCGGCGCAAAGGCAACCGGTTCGCTCGTCACAAGCAGGAAACGGCCCTGAATGAAAAGGCCCCGGCTGAAATCAACCGGGGCCCCAAGAGCAGAATCGTCAAACCGGCTCAGTGCAGCTTTTTGGCCGCCACCTCGATCGCCTCTTCGATCAGCTTGTTCTTGTCAGCCGGCCCCATCGTCTGAGAGATTACATCGCGCGCCGCGCCAATGGCGACCTGGGCGGCGGTATCGCGCACCTCCCGGATCGCAGCAGCCTCGGCAGAGGCAATCTGATCATGTGCAGCGGCAAGCCGGCGGGCAATTGAAGCCTTCAGGTCTTCGCGCGCCCGCTCGGCAGCTTCGGCGGCTTCGACCTTGGCGTGCTCGATGATGCGCTCGGACTGCTCCTTGACCTCGACCTGCTTGCGTTCAAAAGATGCCAGAAGCATCTGCGCCTCTTCGCGCAACGCCTTGGCTTCTTCCAGTTCGGCCTTGATCGTCTCGGCGCGCTTGTCCAGCAAGCCGCCGATCAGCGACGGAATCTTGAAGTAGAGCAACAGACCAATAAACAGCAAAAAGCCGATCACGACCACGAATTCCGGGTTCTTCAGCGTGAAAAAGCTCTCGCTTTTCGCAAAAGCCGGCGTGGCGACAACGGCCAGGATCATGGCAAGTTTCTTCATTGCGCGCGCCCCTTCAACCTTTCGGTCACTGCCTTGGTGATCAGCTTCGGATCGGGCTTGAACCCCAGAACCTTCACCACTTCTTTTGCCGTCTCGGTCGCCACCTGCTTGACCGCCTTCACCGCGCCTTTGCGAATTTCGGCGATGGCCGCTTCACTCTCGGCCAGCTTCGCGGCAATCTCGGCGTCGGCCTTGGCGATGGCGGCATCAAGCTCGGTCTGCATCCTGGCCTTGTTCTCGGCCACGATCTTCTGCGCTTCGGCGCGCGCCTCGGCAAGCGCCCGATTGTAAGCCTCTTCGGCCTCGAGCGCCTTTTGCTTCAGTTCTTCGGCCATCGCAAGATCGCCGGTGATGGTGCCCTGACGCTCTGCCAGAACCGACGCAATGCGCGGCAGGGCAAAACGCGACAGGATGAAGTAGATCACCACCAAAGTGACCAGCAACCAGAAAATCTGGTTCGGGAAGGTGGCAAAGTCCAGCTGCGGCATGCCCGCCTTTTCAGCGGCGTGGCCGGCCTCGGCTGCGGCTTCACTGGTGGATGTGGCCATGTCTTTCTCCTGAAACCCCGCTATGCGGGCCGCGCCGGTCTGGCGCGAGCCCGTTTGCAAGGACTATGGACCGGAAATCAGACTGCGAACATCAGCAGAAGCGCAACCAGGAACGAGAAGATCCCGAATGCTTCCGAAAACGCGATGCCGATGAACAGCATGGCGGTCTGGCCCGAGGCAGCCGACGGATTGCGCAGCGCGCCCGACAGGTAGTTGCCCACGATCGAGCCCACACCGACAGCAGCTCCGCCCATGCCCATGCATGCCAGACCCGCGCCGATGTATGCGCCCATTTGTACGATATCGCCTTCCATTGAGATTCTCCTTGAGGTTGGAATTGGCTAAGATTTCTGACCCTGGCCTAGTGCGCCGGATGCAGTGCGTCCTTCAGATACACACAGGTCAGGATGGTGAACACATAGGCCTGGACGAAGGCTACAAGCACGTCCATGCCGAACATTGCGACAATGCCGATCAGCGACAGCGGCGCGATGGCAAGAATGGCGCCGAAAGTGGCAAACACCTCGATCACCGCGTGGCCGGCCATGACGTTGCCCGCCAGACGAATGGAATGGCTGACCGGGCGCACGAAATAGGAAATCAGCTCGATCACCGCCAGGACCGGGCGCAGCGCCAGCGGCGCCGACGAGACCCAGAACAGCTTGAGAAATCCGATGCCGTGCTTGAAAAAGCCGATCAGCGTGACGGTCACGAACACCAAGAGCGCCATCACCACGGTGACGGCGATATGCGATGTGGTGGAAAAGCTCAGCGGGATCAGGCCCAGGAAGTTGGCTGTCACGATGAACATGAACAGCGTCATGATATAGGGGAAATACTTCACCCCTTCCTTGCCGGCCACATCTTCGACCATCGTGTAGATGAAGCCATAGGCCAGTTCACCGATCGACTGGGTGCGGTTGGGAACGATGGCGCGGCGCCGGGTGCCGATCACCAGCAGCAGGACAATCACCAGAATCGCGATGCCCATCCAAAGCGTCGCATTGGTGGGCGTATACCAATGGATCGGGCCGTCGCCAAACAGCGGCTCCAGCGTGAACTGCTCCATCGGGTGAAACTGCAGGCCTTCGGATTGCTCTTCTGCCGCCACGTCTATTCCCCTTCGTCTTCTTCGTCCGGTGCGCCCCGGGGGGCCGCGTTGTCTTCTTGAAGTTCCTGCGCGGTACGGAGCATTGTCCTGACCCCGGCCGCGAACCCCAGCAATGTGAATGGCACCAGGAACCACGGCATCGTGCCAAACAGCACATCCAGCCCGTATCCGATGCCGACCCCGATCGCGATCCCCACGACCAGTTCGATGACCATCCGCCAGGCGTGGTTTGCCTGGCTGAGCTTTTCGCCGGTCTGCGAGCGGGGCGCCCTTGCGCCCTTGGCCGCTTCGATCCGTTTTTCAAGCGCATCGAGACGCGCCTTGTCTGTCGGATCACCCATCGCGAAAAGCCCCTTGGACAGTCGGGCGGACACTAGGAATGGGGCCGGCCAGAGTCAAGCGTTCCATTGCGCACCCCGCCGCCTGGTAAGCCGTTGTTTTAGCTGACCGTTTTCAGACGGTCGAAGGACATGCTCCGAGGCAAGATGACGCGCCGGGCCAGCAAGGACCGCCCCGGGACATTCAACCTTTCGGTTGACGATCGTGGCGCGGGCGGGTTTACCGCGATCATGAGCCGAAGCCTTGACGCCGTATTTGCCGCCCTGTCCGACCCGACCCGGCGTGCCATCCTTGCGATGCTGCTGGAAGACGACATGGCCGTGACCGACGTTGCGGACCCGTTCGAGATGTCGCTGGCCGCGATCTCGAAGCATCTGGGCATCCTGACCCGCGCCGGGCTGATCAGCCAGGAAAAGCGCGGGCGGGTGAAGTGGTGCAAACTGGAACCCGACGCCCTGCGCGAGGCGACCGTCTGGATGCAGGGATTTGGCCAGTTCGAACCCGTGGATCTGGATGATTTCGAAGCGTTTCTGGAGCGCGCAATGGAAGGCTAGGGTCGAGACTCAATCAAGTCCACCATAGGATTGTAGCAGCCAGCGCGACAGCTGACAGGAAGTTTCGAGCCAGTTTGTCATAGCGGGTGGCAATGCGTCGGAAAT
>JALSJL010000004.1 GCA_026989405.1 Marinosulfonomonas sp.
GCCACCGCGCGGCCGGCTTTCGCCAGCCCGGCCGCATGGCGCGCAAGCTCGGTCGTGCCCTTGTCAAAGGGCGGGATCTCGAAGGCACCGAGCGGGCCGTTCCACAGGATGGTCTTTGCACCGTCCAGAACCTGCGCGAATTCCGCGACCGCCTTCGGCCCGGCATCCAGGATCATCATGTCATCGGGGCAGGAAAACGCATCCGTTACAACGGCTTCGATGCCGGCCTTGAACTCTGCCCCGCAGGCCACATCCGCCGGCAGCAGCACCTTGCAGCCGGATTTTTCGGCCAGCGCGCGGATCTCGTTCACCGTGTCGGCCTGGTCCGTTTCGTGCAGCGATTTGCCCATGGGCGCGCCATCGACAAAAAGGAACGTGTTGGCCATCGCCCCGCCGATGATCACCGCGTCCAGCTTGGAAACGAGGTTCTTCAGAACCGGGATCTTGGTGGAAATCTTGGCCCCGCCGACAATCGCGACCGAAGGCCGCTCGGGGTCTTCGAGCGCCGCCGTCAGGGCCTTGACTTCCTCGGCCAGAAGCGGGCCCGCGTAGGATGGCAGGAACCGGGTAATTGCATCGGTGGAGGCATGAGCGCGGTGGGCGCAACTGAACGCGTCGTTCACATAAATGTCGCCAAGTGCGGCCAATGCCCGGCCCATCTCGGGGTCGTTCGCCTCTTCGCGCGGATCGAAACGCAGGTTTTCGCACAGCATGACCTCGCCGTCCTGAAGCGCGCGGGCAGCCGCAACCCCGCGTTCGTCTGTGCAGTGCTGGCAACAGAAGATCTTTGCACCCAGGGCCGCGGACAGGGCCGGTTGCACATGCTTCAGCGACAGCTCCGGCACCACCTTGCCCCTGGGCCGGCCGAAATGCGACAGAATCACCAGGCGCGCGCCCTTGGCCAGCAACGGCTTCATGCCGGCAGCAAAGCGTGTGATGCGGGTGGCGTCGCTGACCTGCCCGTCCTGCATCGGCACGTTCAGGTCGGCCCGCACCACCAGTGTCTTGCCGGCAACGTCGATATCGGTGATCTCGGGGACCGCCATCAGATCAGCTTTCCCATTGCGATGGCGGTATCGGCCATGCGGTTTGAGAAGCCCCACTCGTTGTCATACCAGGTGAGGATGCGCACCATGTTGCCTTCCATGACCTTGGTCTGGTCCATGTGGAAGGTCGAAGAATGCGCATCGTGGTTGAAGTCGACCGACACGAGCTTTTCGTCGGTATAGCCCAGGATGCCCTTCATCGGCCCGTCGGCGGCGGCCCTGATGGCGGCGTTGACCTCGTCGATGGTGGTGTCGCGCGCGGCTTCGAACACCAGATCGACGACCGAGACATTCGGGGTCGGCACCCGGATCGCCATGCCGTCGAGCTTGCCGTTCAGTTCGGGCAGCACGAGGCCCACGGCGCGCGCCGCCCCGGTGGTGGTCGGGATCATGCTCAGCGCCGCGGCGCGGGCGCGATACATGTCCTTGTGCATGGTATCGAGCGTCGGCTGGTCGCCGGTGTAGCTGTGGATCGTGGTCATGATGCCCTTGTTGATGCCGATCGTGTCGTTGAGCACCTTGGCCACCGGGCTCAGGCAGTTGGTGGTGCAGGATGCGTTCGACACGATCAGGTCATCGCTTGTCAGCACGTCGTGGTTCACGCCGTAGACGATGGTCTTGTCGGCATCGGCCCCCGGCGCCGAGATCAGCACCCGTTTCGCGCCGCTGTCGAGCAGCATCGCGGCCTTGT
Organism: Marinosulfonomonas sp.; assembly: GCA_026989405.1. GTDB lineage: Bacteria > Pseudomonadota > Alphaproteobacteria > Rhodobacterales > Rhodobacteraceae > JAJRUE01. The sequence goes on from JALSJL010000004.1 coordinate 1,738, forward strand.
CGCGCGCGGTGAAGATGCCGGTGCATTCCATCGCGATGTCGACATCGTCCCAGGGCAGGTCTTTCGGGTCGCGGATGGCGGTCACGCGCATGCGCCCGCGCCCGGCGTCGATCCAGTCGTCGCCGACCGTCACCTCGTGCGGGAACCGGCCGTGCACGCTGTCGTAGCGCAACAGATGCGCGTTGAACTCGGGCGAGCCCAGATCGTTCAGCGCCACGACTTCGATATCGGTGCGCCCGCTTTCGATGATCGCCCGCAGGATGTTGCGCCCGATGCGCCCAAAGCCGTTGATTGCTACTTTGACTGTCATCAATACTCTCCGTCAGATCAGGTTTTTCGCGGCAGATGCCACGGCGGCTGCCGTGATGCCGAAGTTTTCATACAGGTCTTTGATCGGGGCGGAAGCCCCAAATCCGGTCATGCCCACAAATGCACTGTTTTCGCCCAGAATGGGCCCCCAGCCCTGTTCGATGGCGGCTTCGACGCCGACACGCGGGGCCTCTCCCAGAACAGATGCACGATAATCCGCGCTTTGTTTCTCGAACAATTCGAAGCACGGTGCCGAAACCACGGCTGCCCTGATCCCGTCCTGCGCCAGCAGATCGGCCGCGTCCATTGCGATTTCAACCTCGGAGCCGGTGGCGATCAGCGTGACATCGCGCGGCCCTTGCGTGTCGCGCAACACGTAGGCGCCGCGCGCCGACATGTTGGTGTCGGTGTGGTTGGTGCGCAGCGTCGGCAGGCCCTGGCGCGACAGGGCCAGGATCGACGGTGTGCCTTCGGCGGTGACCGCAAGCTGCCAGCACTCGGCGGTTTCCACAACGTCCGCCGGGCGGAACACCATGACATTGGGCATCGCGCGCAGGCTGGCGAGATGTTCGACCGGCTGGTGGGTCGGCCCGTCTTCGCCAAGGCCGATACTGTCATGGGTCATCACATAGGGCACGCCGAGACCCATCAGCGCCGAAAGCCGGATCGACGGGCGGCAGTAGTCGGCGAACGCCAGGAACGTGCCGCCGTAGGGCAGGAACCCGCCGTGGAGCGCGATGCCGTTCATCGCCGCGGCCATGCCATGCTCGCGGATGCCATAGTGAATGTAGCGGCCGGAATAGTCGTCTTTGTTGACGGTCTGCATCCCGTCGGTCTTTGTCAGGTTCGAGCCGGTCAGGTCGGCCGAGCCGCCTACCGTGTTGGCCAGAACGCCGTTGATCACCTCAAGGGCCATCTGGCTGGCCTTGCGGGTGGCCACCTTGGGGCCGTCTTGCGACAGGCGCGCCTTGTAGGTGTTGATGGCGCTGTCAAGCGCGTCTGCGTTGGGGGCGGCCAGAGCCGCTTCGAACTCGTGCCGCCAGGGCGACAGCGACAGCCGTTCTTCCCAGGCTTCGCGCAGCAGTTTGCCGCGCAGCGCGATGGCGTGCCAGGCGTCGTAGACCTCATCTGGCACCTCGAAGGGCGGATGGGTCCAGCCGAGCGCCTCGCGGGCGAGCGCGATTTCCTCATCCCCCAGCGGCGCGCCGTGAGTGGCGGCTGTGCCTTGCTTGTTGGGCGCGCCAAAGCCGATGATCGTCTTGCAGGCGATCATGGAAGGGCGATCGTCTTCGCGTGCGGCCTCAATTGCGGCCGCGATGGCACCCTTGTCATGGCCGTCGATCGACTGCACATGCCAGCCGGCAGCCTCAAAGCGTTTCTGCTGGCTGATCGAGGTGGACACTTGTGTGCCCCCGTCAATGGTGATCGAGTTGTCGTCCCACATGACGATCAGCCGCCCCAGCCCCATATGGCCCGCGAAATCAATGGCTTCGTGGCTGATCCCTTCCATCAGACAGCCGTCGCCGGCGATGACATAAGTGTGGTGATCCACCAGGTCGTCGCCAAAACGCGCGTTCATCATGCGTTCGGCCAGCGCCATGCCGACGGCGGTGGAAATGCCCTGGCCCAGCGGGCCGGTGGTGACCTCGATCCCCTTGGCGTGGCCGTATTCCGGATGCCCGGCGGTGCGATAGCCCCACTGGCGGAAGTTGCGGATCTGCTCCATGTCCATGTCGTCGTAGCCGAGCAGGTGGTTGATCGCGTAGACCAGCATCGAGCCGTGGCCCGCGCTCATCACGAAGCGGTCGCGGTCGGGCCATTTGTCGGCGCTCGGGTCGATCTTCATAAAACGGTTGAACAGCACCGTTGCCACATCGGCAAGCCCCATCGGCGCGCCGGGGTGGCCCGATTTTGCGGCCTGCACCGCGTCCATTGTCAGCGCCCGGATGGCATTGGCCATCAGGTCTTCGCGGGTCGTCGAGATATTGCCCTGCTGGTTCATGGTTTGCCCCTCTATCTGGCGCGTTTGGCTTCCGAGACCAGACGGTGGATCATCGGTGTGAAAATCAGTTGCATCGCCAGTTCCATCTTGCCGCCCGGCACCACGATCGAGTTGGCCCGGCTCATGAAACTGTCGTGGATCATGCTGAGCAGATAGGAAAAATCGATGCCCTTGGGATCCTTGAAGCGGATCACCACGAGGCTTTCGTCGGCAGTGGGGATCCAGCGCGCGATGAACGGGTTCGAGGTGTCGACGATCGGCACCCGCTGAAAGTTGATGTCGGTTTCGGTGAACTGCGGGGTGATGCAGTGCACATAGGCGTGCATCCGGCGCAGGATCACGTCGGTGACGGCCTCGGTGGTGTAGCCGCGCTGGGCCTTGTCGCGGTGGATCTTCTGGATCCATTCCAGGTTGATCACCGGCACCACCCCGATCTTGAGATCGGCGTATTTCGGCAGGTCGACCTCGTCGTTCTTCACCGCGCCATGCAGGCCCTCGTAGAACAACAGGTCGCTGTTGTCCTCGAAATCGGTCCAGTCGGTGAAGGTGCCCGGCTCGCCGCCATACCGCTTGCCCTCTTCCTCATTGTGGATGTAGTGGCGCGTTTTGCCCTTGCCGCTTTCACCATATTCGCGGAACACGCGCTCCAGTTCACCCAGCTCGTTGGCTTCGTAGGAAAAATGCGAAAAGCCGTGGTCGCCGGCGGCATAACGCTTGTCCAGCTCGGCCTTCATCGCGGCGCGGTCATACTTGTGGAAGGCATCGCCCTCGATCGAGACAGCCTTGATGCCTTCGCGGCGGAAGATCTGGTCAAACGTGTCCTTGACCGTAGAGGTGCCCGCGCCGGACGAGCCGGTGACGGAGATGATCGGATGTTGCTTGCTCATGGTGCGGTCCTTTGATTTCGGGCCATCAGGTTCTGAACAGGCCACGGCTGCCAAACAGCGCCGAGACCTCGTTGGGCGGGAGTTCGTGGTAGGTTGCGATACGCGTGACATTGTCGGCCGAGCCGAAGATGAGCGGCGTGCGGCCGTGCAGTTGCACAGCGCTCTGGTTCAGGATCGGATCGACCCCATCGGTGGCCTTGCCGCCGGCCTGTTCGATGACCATCGCGACCGGCGCGCATTCGTAAACCATGCGCAGGCGCCCGCGCTCATATCCCTTGCGGTCGTCGGACGGGTAAAGAAACACGCCGCCGCGACTGAGGATGCGGTGGGTTTCGGCCACCAGCGAGGCCACCCAGCGCATGTTGAAATTTGTCGCGCGCGGGCCTTCGGCGCCGGCGATGCAGTCATCGATGAAAGCGCGCACCGGTGGCTGCCAGTGGCGGTAGTTCGAAGCATTGATCGCGTATTCGGTGGACTCGGTCGGGATCTGCACGCGTTCGTTGACCAGAACGAAGCTGCGCGTTTCCGGGTCCAGAACATAGTGCAGGGTGCCATCGCCGAAGGTCACGACCAGCCCGCCCTGGGGGCCGTAAATGAAATATCCTGCCGCGATCTGCTCGTTGACCGGGCGCAGGAAGCTTTCGTTCGGGTCGTCCTTGGCCTCGTAGATTGAAAACAGCGTGCCGATGGACACGTTGACATCGATGTTGGAAGAACCGTCGAGCGGGTCGATGGCCAGCGCTAACGGGCCGTCCTTGTCGATGGCGACAACCTCTTCCTGCTCTTCGGAGGCATACCAGCGAACGCCGGACCCCTGGAGCGCTTCGGCAAACTCGTCGTCCGCCATGACATCGAGCGCCTTTTGTTGGTCGCCATCCGTGTTCTCGCCAACCGCTTCCCCGAGTGCGCCGCCAAGCGGGCCGCGGGCGATTGTCATTGCAAGGCGTTCCGCAACGGTGGCCAGCGCGATCATCGGCGCTTTCAGCCTTTCCGGAATGTGCTCGGTCGAGATGACAGGCTGTTCGCGGTCCATGGTTCCTCCCAGTCACCGGTTGCGCTTGGCATTGCTATTTCAGATTCGTAAACGTAAAAGAATTTAAAAAGATGGAATAACAATTCAGGAAAATTTAATGTCGGACATCGCGGGTATCACGTTGAAACAACTGCGAGCCGTTGATGCGGTCGCGCGCACCCATTCCATCACCGGCGCGGCACGAGAGCTTGGATTGACGCCGCCTGCGGTCCACACACAGCTGAAAGGGCTGGAAGACGTTCTGGGCTGTCGGGTGGTCGCAAAGGGGGAAAAGTCAGGCATGGTTCTGACACCGGAAGGCGAGCTTGTGTTGCAGGCCCAAAGGGCGGTGGACGTGTCGCTCAAGAGCTGTCTGAACCAGATCGACGCCATGAAAAAGGGGTTGGCGGGCCGGGTGGTCCTCGGGGTTGTCTCCACGGCAAAATACTTTGCTCCGGCAATTGTTGCGGAGTTGAAAAAAACACTTGAAAACATTGAAGTGCAACTCAATGTTGGCAATCGAGGTGAAGTTCTGCAGGCGCTGGTCGAGCGGTCGGTGGACATCGCGATCATGGGGCGGCCGCCGCGCCAGCCGGCGGTGGTTTCCAAGCCGATCGGCATGCACCCGATGGTCATTGTCGCGCCGCCGGATCACAGGCTTGCCGGCCTTGACAGGGTCGCCCCTGACGCGGTCCTTGACCAGACCTTCATTGCCCGCGAAGAGGGGTCGGGCACCCGCATCCTCATGGTCCGTTACCTGGACCGGATCGGTGAGGGGAAACCCTATGAAACCGTCGAAATGGGTTCGAATGAAACCATCAAGCAGGCGGTGATTGCCGGGCTTGGCATCGCGATGATTTCGCAGCACACGGTGACCGAAGAGCTCAGGGCGGGGCGTTTGGTCGCACTCAACGCGCCCGAACTGCCGATCGAACGGCAATGGTATGTTCTGCACCACGAAAAGCTGGAACTTACGCCCGCCATGCGCTCTGTGTGGCGCTTTATCGTCGAAAACAGTCACCGGTTTTTCCCGTCGCTGGAGTAGGCCGGCCCGTCGTTTTTGGCGATGTTAGCGCTAATTCGGCCGCGCAGTCCGATTAATCGGTTGATAATCCACACGCCATTTGGTTCAGT
>JALSJL010000005.1 GCA_026989405.1 Marinosulfonomonas sp.
CCGCGCCGCGACACCACCTGCCCGATCCCGTTGAGGAAAAACACCGGTGAAATCACGCCGCGCATGTCCATGATCCCCCGTCGCAGATCATAGACACCATCCAGCGACAACCCCAACGACGGACCGACCGCGGATGATTCCTGCAAGATCACCGCCGTTGGCGTCAGCCTGAACCGGGCGTTCACATCATCGAAATTGATCCCCTCGCCGCTCAGCTGCTCAAGCAGTCCGACAATCGACAGGGCAGCCAGCAGATCGGTCAGGCCGGGGGCGTTCTTGACCTTGATGTTGCGGATCTTCAGGTTTCCGGCATATTCCCCCGCCGCCGCCAGAGGCCGCAGCGTGAGATCCATCCGCCCCTTGTTGGCATATTCCACGATCCCCGCCGAGCGCAGGACGCCGCCGGCATTGTTGCTGCCGATCCTGACCAGGGTGCCGGACGCAACCGGCGCAAGCTCTCCCGCAAGCGGGGCGCCGCCGTTCATCCTGGCCTTGAAATTACCCTTGAAACCGCCCGCGGTGTCAAAGTTGCCGGAAAACCCCGTCAGCATCATGCCATCGGAAATGATCACCCGGTCCAGGTTCAAGATCACCGGCCCGCCGGTCTGCGAGCGGATGCCCCCGGCCCCGCCCCGCCCCGCGAAAGACGTCTTTCGCACATCGATCGAGCCACCGTTTGTGCGCACCAGCGGCATCAGGCCGGCACCGCGACCTTCCAGGGTGACCGGGGCGTCAAGCCACCCTCCGACCCGGAGACGCTTGAATGCCAGTGCTCCCAGCCCGCCATCGGCGCGTAGTGAAACAGACCCACCGGTGGCGCTCAGCCCCGGGGCCACGATTTCCAGAAAGTCGATGCCGACATCCTTGCCCAGACGCCCGCGCACCTCCAGCCGACCGGTGCTGTTGGCAGGTTTTGACCAACCGAGGGCGGAAACCTTCAGCGCCAGGCGGTTCAGATCGGATTGCAAGGTGAACTGCGGCGCCGATCCGCGCGCCAGATCCAGGTGGAACCGCGCCCGCGCACGGCCCGAAACCATATCGTCAGGCAAGCCGATGCGAAACTCCCGCACAAAATCGCGGCCAAGCTCGACCCGGCCGGAAACCGTGGATTTGCCGGCCTGTTCGCGCCCGAGCGGCTGGCGCCATGTGACATCCGCCGCCACCCGCCCCAACTGCACGGGACCGGAAATTTCGACCTGGTCGTTGTCGGCCCGCAGCTCGAGCCGGTCCGCCGACAATGCCCGCTCCGGCACAAGAATATCCGAACGGACATCAAGCAGATCACCCTGAACCGAAAACCGGACATCCTCGATCTGGATCTTCTTTTTCAGGTCAAAATCGACCGTCGCCCGGAAGCGTGCTTTCCCGCGGGCCACATCCGGGCCAAACCCGGACCGGCGCAAAATGCGGAATGGCGGGGCATCCAGGAGCGAAAGTATGGCCGTCGTCGTCGACTTCCCGGCCAGCCGGACCGTCGCGTGGGCCGGTTTGCGCGTGATATCCCCTATCTGAAAACTGCTTCCCGCCATGTCAATCAACCCGCCAAGCGGCGCGGTAACCGTGCCCCGGTCGATGTTCAGTGTGAAGGTCTTGCCATCGATCACCGCATAGCCACTGGCATTTTCGATATCGGGTTGCGTGCGAATGTAGCGCACGGAGGTGTCGGAAAAATTCCAGCCAACGGACATGCGCGGCGCATGGTCGGGCGACAGCCGGATCGCGCCCTTGACATCGCTCAGCCTGGCCGAGTGAATATTGTCGCTCAGCCATTTTCGCGTCTTGGGGACAATCGAAACCGGCCAAAGGGCCAGAAGCCTGTCATCGACAAGGCTGTTTGCAGAGACATCGACCGCCAGTTGCCAACCATCGTCGCGCGCTTCGGCCTGTCCTTTGGCCGTCATTCTTTCGTCGCCGTTCAGCAACACGAACTGCCCCAGTTCGATGCTGAACGGAGACAGCCGCACCCTGAAATCGGCAGCACCTTCGGAAAACGTGATCGGCTGCTGGTAATACTGCCTGGGATGCACCTTGATATCGGACAGCGCAAACTGGCCAAGAAAGACCGATGGCCATCCGCCCTCGAACTCGCGCATGAAGGCTTGCCCGCGCGCTGTGACCGACGCCGTGTCGGACTGCAGGCGAATCTCGGAAAACGCCAGCTTCTGCTGGGCCGGGTCAAACTCGAAATAGGCTTTTGCATCGGCGAAATGAAGCGGGTCAACACCCTCGCCCGGCCGCAGGGCGCCTTCGCCGATTTCCAGCGTGCCGGCAAGTGTTTCCAAGGTGCCGGCGGTTCCGAACTCGGCCCGCAGCGCGCCCGAGATCGGGGCATCAAGCACACCGAGAAAGCTGAGCGCCGGCGACTGCAATGCAATATCCGCAGCGGCGGCATTGGAAAAGGTCGTTCCGATGGCCGCTGCAGCACTTGCCTTGTCTGTCCGAATTCCGATGACCGTTTCAGCCAACTCTTCCGTGCCGTTGAACACATCGAAACCGATGGTGATATCCAGTCCGTTGTCGCCATGCCTGACGCTGGCGCTGCCGTCGGTGATCTGCCAGAGTCGCCCGGATCGCGCATCTTCCAGCGCGATGGTCAGATCGTCGGCACTGAGCTGTTTCAACTCGCGCATACCGGGCTGTTCGAACAACTCGTCCAGAGAGTCCAGAACACCGGGCAGCGTGCCACTTGTCACCTCTCCTTCCCCGAAAGAAAGGTCCAGTTGCCCGTCCGCCCGGCGGCGCAATGTTACCTGCGCCCCGGACAGGCGCACCAGGTCGATCTGCACCTTGCCGCCAAGAAGCGCCCTTGGCGCAAGTCGCGCCTCGACATTGTTCAGGCGCACGATTTCAACGCTGCGATCGTCGAAAATCCCGACATTGGTCATGATGATGCGCGGCGCCAGGCCCGTATCAACGCGAAATTTCAGCCGTCCGACCGATATCCGGCCCTTGGGCGCGCCCGCCTTGATGCGTTGCTCCAACCGCTGTGCCAGCCAGTCGGGGGCAATGATCTGGCGTTCTGTCAGCGACAGGCCCAGATACACGAAGGCGCCACCAAAAAGGATGATCAAAAGGACAAGCCGCACCACCTGAGCCGCCAGTCGCCAGCCCCGGCGCCGGGACCGTCCGACGGCCTTTTCCGGCCCCCGCTCAGGCCCCGAGTCAGGCCCCGACTCAGGCTCTTGATCGAGGGCGGGGTCGAGAGCGGTCTCGGGAATGGGTTCGGCCTTTTTGCTCATGTCTGCCAGTTGGTTGTCCGCCAGTGCGAAGGTTTCATTCTGCTCTCATTTCATCTTTGCGCCGTGGGGTCAAAAATGGAACCGGATTTCCTTGGTTGGCGAGCCCCGCCGAGAGATTTGCATCAAACCCCACCCGGCGGCGATCGGCCATGCGCATCGGCGAAAAATTGCCGTTTGTCGCGCAATTGGGTCGCCGCTTCCAGGCCGGCTTCCTATTTCCTTGCCCAGGAGTGATACAGTTTGTAAGCACTTAGGGTCCGGCGGCGGGTCATTTCGCTTCGGGCAAACGGCAGGTGACGGGTGGCGGGGATTTCACTTTGGCAAGATCATTGAAGAACAATCTGGCAAAGGCCCTGGAAACCCGGTTTCCCGAAAAACGGCTGTTTCTGCGGTCGGACAATGAAACCCGGTTTGTCCGGCTGACCCCGCTGAGCCAACTGCTGGCCTGGAGCGGCATCGCACTGTTTGTCGGCTGGTCCATCATTGCCACGTCATTTCTGTTGCTCGACAGTATCGGCAGCGGCTCTGTCCGGGAACAGGCGCTGCGCGAGCGGTCTCTGTATGAACAACGCCTGAACGAGCTTTCGGCAGATCGAGACCTGCGCGCCAGCGAAGCCCTGATGGCGCAGAACCGGTTCAACACCGCGCTTGAGCAGATTTCGCAAATGCAGGCACTTTTGCTGAAAAGCGAAGATCAGCGCAAAGAGCTGGAAACCGGAATTGACATCATTCAGGCCACCCTGCGCCGCACCATGAAGGAACGCGATGCCTCGCAGGCTCAGGTTCTGGAGTTGCTTGCGCAGATGGATGACACCCAACTGGCTGCCGCGGCCGGGGAAACCTCGGACGGGGACATGGCCAGCACCGTCGATTTTCTTGCCGAAGCGCTCGAGCAAACGGCCCGCCAGCGCGACATGCAATCGCAACTGGCCGTGCAGGCCGAAGCACTGGCCGCCGATCTCGAACTTGAACGAAAGCTGCTGCTGGAAAAGAACGACCGGATTTTCTCGCAACTTGAAGACGCGGTCAGCCTGTCGCTGGAACCGCTGGACAAGATGTTCGAAGCCGTTGGTCTTTCGACCGACAGCATTCTGAACACGGTCCGTCAGGGCTATTCCGGTCAGGGCGGCCCGCTGACACCGATCAGCTTTTCCACCAAGGGCACCCCGATCGACCCGGACAGCATGCGCGCCAATGAAATCCTTGCGCGGATGGACCGCATCAACCTTTACCGGATCGCAGCAGAGAAAATTCCGTTCGTGCTGCCGGTCAAATCGTCGTTCCGCTACACCAGCGGTTTCGGGCCGCGCGGGGGCCGGTTGCACGCCGGAACCGATATGGCCGGCCCGATCGGAACCCCGCTCTATGCAACCGCCGATGGCGTCGTGACCTTCGCGGGGCGCCAATCCGGTTATGGGCTGGTCGTCATCATCCGCCACGACTTCGGTCTGGAAACCCGCTATGCTCATCAATCAAAAATCCGCGTGAAAGTTGGTCAAAGGGTCTCGCGCGGAGATAGAATTGGTGATATGGGGAACTCTGGCCGCTCAACCGGACCGCATGTTCACTACGAAATCCGCCAGAACGGTAAACCAATCAACCCGATGACCTTCATCAAGGCAGCAAGAGATGTTTTCTAAAAGCAGAATCAACGAACCCGGCCCCAAAAACTCCGGTAGCGAAGACTCAACCAGCAGCAGCAGCGAAGCCGCGCCGGCCAAGACGACGCCGGATTTCACCCCCTCGCCACCCAAGGCCAAGCCGCCGGCCTCGGTGCTTTCTTCCGATCTCGTGGTGACCGGCAACATGAAAACCACCGGTGACGTTCAGATCGAGGGCACCGTCGAAGGCGATATCCGCGCCCACCTTCTGACCGTCGGCGAAGGCGCAACCGTCAAGGGAGAGTGCATTGCCGACGACGTTGTGGTCAATGGCCGCGTCGTGGGCCGGGTGCGTGGCCTGAAGGTGCGCCTGACCTCGACCGCGCGCGTCGAAGGGGACATCATTCACAAGACCATCGCCATCGAAAGCGGCGCCCATTTCGAAGGCTCGGTCCAGCGACAGGACGATCCGCTCAACACCGGGAACAAGACGGCCGTCACCCCGACGCCGTCCTCCAAGGAAGCCGGCAAGGTCTGACCCTTTCAGGACAGGATTTCACAAACCGGCAGGCCCTGTGCTTGCCGGTTTCTTTTTGTCTGCGCAACTCAAACCGGAAAATACAAGGCGCGCCGATACAGATGCCAGGTTGCATGGCCCAGGACCGGCAGAACCACGAACAGTCCAAGGAAAAACGGCAGGATGGCAAGGATTGACAGAAATCCGATGATCACTGCCCAAACGGTCATCACCGCAAGATTCTCGCGCACCGTCCGCAAACTGATGAGCATGGCAGACACGAAGTCGATTTCCTTGTCCAGCAGCAGCGGCAGGCTGATCACGGTGAAAGAAAACAGGAAGAACCCAAGGATCGCACCAAGTATCAGTTCGGCGGCAACAAGAACCAACCCGCGTGGTGTAAACAGGGTCTCCAGCGAGGATGAGATGTTGATCAGGGCCGACGGCCCCATCACGGCGGCGAACAGAATATGCGCAAGCAGGGTCCAGATCAGGAAGTAGATCACCACGATCGCACCTATCCAGGGGCACTGACGCCGCCGTTCGCCCAGAACGACACCCAGAATATCCCGCCAGACCAGATTTTCACCCGCTTCAAGCCTGCGGCTGACTTCATACAGTCCGACCGCGGCGAAGGGTGCGACAAGAGGAAAACCCAGAGAGACGGTGATCATCCAGGCCACATTTCCCGCTTTCAGCGACACCAGTGCGATCCCGACCAGAACGTAGAACGCACTGAAGGCCACGCCGAACATCGGCGCCGCCTTGAAATCTGCCCAACCGGCTGCAAGCGATGCAAAAAGTTCGCTGACGGTCAACTTGCCGATCTCGGGCAAGGCCGAGGCTTGTGCATGTTCTTCCATAGGCGCGCCGCTCCCGGTCAGTTCCGACTCGGAGCCTAGCGGGCAAGCCCCGGTGCAATCAACCGGCGAGTGCGTGTCAGGTTCGAAAAACCGGCTCAGTCTTCTTTCTGGGCCTCGGCCCGAGACTTGCCGGACACATCCATGGCAAGTGTCGCGGCCATGAACCCGTCCAGATCTCCATCCAGCACGCCCTGGGTGTCGGAGGTCTCATGGTTGGTGCGCAGGTCCTTGACCATCTGGTAGGGCTGCAACACATAAGACCGTATCTGGTTGCCCCAGCCGGCATCTCCCTTGGCCTCATGCGCTTCCTGGATGGACGCGTTTCGCCTGTCCAGTTCCAGTTGATACAGGCGCGATTTCAATGCCGCCATGGCGTTTGCCCGGTTCTGGTGCTGTGATTTTTCCGAACTTTGCACCACGATCCCGGTGGGAATGTGGGTGATACGCACGGCCGAATCCGTCGTATTCACGTGCTGCCCACCCGCCCCGGATGAGCGATAGGTATCGACGCGAATATCCGACGGGTTGATTTCAATGTCGATGTTTTCGTCAACGACCGGATAGACCCAGACCGAGGAAAAGGACGTATGGCGTCGCGCTGCGCTGTCATAGGGCGATATCCGCACCAGCCGGTGCACGCCGCTTTCGCTTTTCAGCCAGCCATAGGCGTTCGGCCCGGAAATCCGGTAGGCGGCAGATCGTATGCCGGCTTCATCCCCGGCGGTTTCGCTGATCAGTTCAACCTTGTAGCCATGTTTTTCGGCCCACCTGACATACATGCGCGCCAGCATTGCGGCCCAGTCGCAGCTTTCGGTGCCACCGGCACCGGCGTTGATTTCCAGGAAC
>JALSJL010000006.1 GCA_026989405.1 Marinosulfonomonas sp.
CCCCGCTCAGGGCGAATTCGGCCAGCTTTTGACGGCAGCCTCCGCAGGGCGGAACCGGGTTGGGCGAGTCGGCGATGACATAGACTTCGACAATCTCCTTGTCTCCGGCCGCAATCATGGCTGCAATTGCCCCGGCTTCGGCGCAGGTGCCTTCCGGGTAGGCAGCATTTTCGACATTGCACCCGGCATAAATCGCCCCGGACGCGGCCCGGATCGCGGCCCCTACCCGAAACCCGGAATAGGGAGCATAGGCATTTTCGCGTGCCTGGATGGCAACTGATTCGAGAGACATGTCGTATCCGCTTTCTTTTGCCGCCAAGACTGCGGCGCGGTCGTTCCGGTTGCAAGGGGTCAGATCGCCCGGGTTTCAAATTCTGCCGGGAGCGACACTTCCAGAAACTCGAGATCATTGCTCACTGACGAGAACCGGGTCTTCATCCCTGGCGGGATTACAAAGGCGTCACCGGGTGTCAAGCTGTGGTCCGGTTGACCTTCGCCTTGCAAAGTCATGGTTCCGTCCATCAGGAATCCAAAAAGAATGTCGCCGTCATGTCTGACCCACGGGATATCCCCGCTGCCTTTTCGGACGACCAACACCGAAGCCATGCCCTTCGTGTTTTCGCCGATCGTCGTGTCTCTTGCGACAAGCCCGGGGATGCGAAACGGCTTCCAGTCCGCCCCGGCGGCCAGATTGTGCACGAACCTTTGCCCGCTCCACTCCCGATCCGGACGGTAGTGGGGGGTTGGAAGCGTCATGTCGTGATCAATTTCTGTAACGTGATCCGCGGGAACGCCGATTTCGATAACCTCGATCCCCTCAGAGGCCTCGATCACGCGGTGCCTGATTTCCGGTGGCTGTATGAAACAGTCTCCAGCGTTCAGACGCCGGATATCGCCCTGGTCTTCATACAGAACATCAACCCAGCCCCGATAACAGAATATCAGTTGAAAACCGACCTTGTGGAAATGCACCATATCCGGCACCGGGCCACCATCGGGTATGCGGATGTGGCTGGCAATCATGGCACCACCCAGACGTGAAGGCACAAGATCGCGGTAGTGCATCCCGGCACGGCCAATGACCCAGGGCGCACGGTCTTGCAGACGACGCACGACAAATTCGTGCTGCGTCGGCGGCACCTCCACCTTCGGGTTCAACGGCGCAAACTCGACCATAAGCCCACCAGGGGCCTGCATACCCGCCCCGAACTTGCCAAGCTCATGGTCCGACTCCGTGAGCAACCTCAGAGCTCCAACCTGTCCTTCGGCATCCGAATCCAGCCGAAAGCGCGTTCCGTGACCCGTAAAGACAGCAACTTTCGGGTCATCGGCCGGAAAAATGGCTTCCATCCGAAAACCCAGTTTCCTTGTGAAAAATGCAATGTCTTCGGCCAGATTACTGGTCGGCAGAACAATCTCGGCCCTGGTTTTCTCCATAACGCAACTCCTTGCACGCGGCGACAATGCGTCCCGGCGTTTGGATTTTCAAGAGAGGCTTGTTACTGTGCCCATTCAGGCAATTCATGTTGCCTTGAACAATATAGTTTAGTATTAAACTATAATCCCCAACCAGAGGTGCGCCGTGGCTCGAGAACATTCCAAACCCAGTCGAAAACCCGCGCTCGACTACCACGAGTTTCCGAAACCCGGAAAACTGGAAATCAAGGCGACCAAGCCATTGGCCAATGGCCGCGATCTTTCTCTTGCCTACAGCCCCGGAGTTGCCGATGCCTGCCTCGAGATTCAGGCAAATCCCGCATTTGCCAGAAGATTCACCACGCGGGCCAATCTGGTTGGCGTTGTGACCAACGGCTCTGCGGTTCTCGGACTCGGCAACATCGGAAGCTTGGCCTCTAAACCGGTCATGGAGGGAAAGGCGGTTCTTTTCAAGAAGTTCGCCAACATCGACTGTTTCGATATCGAGCTTCATGAAGAATCCCCCGAAAGGTTGGCGGATATCATCTGCGCGATGGAACCCACCTTTGGCGCCATCAACCTTGAAGACATCAAGGCCCCGGATTGTTTTATCGTTGAACAATTGTGCCGGGAGCGGATGAACATCCCGGTTTTTCATGACGATCAGCACGGAACCGCCATTGTTGTCGGTGCTGCCGCGACGAATGCGCTCCGAATAGCCGAAAAGAACTTCGGTGACATCAAGGTCGTGTCCACCGGTGGCGGCGCGGCCGGAATCGCCTGTTTGAACATGCTGCTCAAACTGGGGGTGAAACGCGAAAACGTCTGGCTTTGTGACATTCACGGGCTGGTCTACGAGGGGCGCAAAGAGGATATGACGCCGCAGAAGGCCGCGTTCGCCCGGACCGGCGGGCCGCAGACACTTGACGATGTGATTGCCGGGGCCGACCTTTTCCTCGGGCTCTCGGGGCCGGGCGTGCTGACAAAGGACATGGTCATGAAAATGGCGCGCCCGCCGATCATTTTCGCGCTGGCCAACCCGACCCCGGAAATCATGCCCGAGGATGTCAAGGAGGTCGCGCCGGATGCGATCATTGCAACGGGGCGGTCCGACTACCCCAATCAAGTCAACAATGTCCTGTGTTTTCCCTTCATTTTCCGGGGCGCTCTGGATGTCTGCGCAACCGAAATCAGTGACGAGATGCAGCTGGCCTGCATCGAAAAGATCGCAGAACTCGCCCGCGCCACAACCAGCGCCGAAGCGGCAGCCGCCTATCGCGGAGAGCAATTGAGTTTCGGGCCAGACTACCTGATCCCGAAACCCTTCGACCCGCGCCTGATGGGGTCGGTGGCAACAGCCGTTGCAGAAGCGGCCATGAAATCAGGCGTTGCGACATGCCCGATCGAAGATTTGCAAGCCTACAAGGATGGTCTGGATGGGTCGGTGTTCAAGTCTGCGCTCATCATGCGCCCGGTCTTTGAAGCCGCATCGACAGCAACGCGAAAGATCGTATTTGCCGAGGGCGAGGATGAGCGCGTCTTGCGTGCCGCCAACGCCATGCTTGAGGAGACCATCGACAAACCCATACTGATCGGCCGCCCCGGCGTCATTGAAGCCCGTTGTGAACGGGCCGGCCTGTCCATCCGCCCCGGGCATGATTTTGATCTGGTGAACCCTGAAAACGACCCGCGGTACAAGGACTATTGGACGACCTACCATTCGATTGTCGAACGCAGGGGCGTCACCCCCGATCTGGCCAAGGCAATCATGCGCACGAATACAACTGCCATCGCGGCTGTCATGGTCTATCTCGGTGAAGCTGACAGCCTCATATGCGGGACATTCGGGCAATACCTCTGGCACCTCAACTATGTCAGCCAGGTTCTCGAAACGGAAGAACTGCGTCCGGTAGCCGCGCTCAGCCTGATGGTTCTTGAGGACGGGCCGATTTTCATTGCGGACACACAGGTCAATCCCGAGCCGACGCCCGAGCAAATAGCCGATACCGTGATCGCCGCGGCGCGCCATGTCCGGCGTTTCGGAATGCAACCCAACATAGCGCTGTGTTCACACTCTCAGTTCGGAAATCTTGATATCGATTCGGGTCGACGCATGCGCGCGGCTCTGAAAATCCTCGACCGCGCGCCAAGAGAATTCGCATATGAAGGCGAGATGCATGTGGACACGGCACTGGATGTCGAACTGCGCAAGCGGATCTTTCCCAACTCGCGCATGCAGGGTGCGGCAAACGTGCTGGTTTTCGCCAATTCCGATGCCGCAAGCGGTGTGCGCAACATCCTGAAACAGAAGGCATCAGGGCTGGAGGTGGGCCCGATCCTGATGGGCATGGGCAACCGTGCGCACATTGCAACGCCATCCGTTACCGCACGCGGATTGCTGAACCTTTCTGCCTTGGCAGGAACACCGGTGTCGCGCTACGGGTAAAGAGCCGATTGCCAAAACCCCGTGCCGGTTTTGTGCTTGCCACGAGGCCCGAACAGATATTTGATTTTCCCCGGAAAAGCCGCCGGAGTACCGGCAGTCGTCAAAGGAAACCGAATGGTCGCTGCGCGCAAGACCCTGTTCATACTGACAGATCAGTTTCGTGCCGATCTGATCCATGGGGCGCTGGCAGCGCATATCGAACTGCCCAACATCCGCGCCTTTCAGCAGGAAGCGGTTACCTTCACCAACAACTTCTCGGTGGTCAATCCCTGCGGGCCGTCGCGCGCCAGCATCCTGACCGGAATGTATGCGTTCAACCACCGCTCGGTCCGAAATGGCACACCGCTTTCGGCCTGCAAGAACAACCTGGCGCTTGAGCTGCGCAAAGCCGGTATCGAGCCACTGTTGTTTGGCTACACCGACACCTCGCATGACCCGCGCGGAAAGGATCCGGATGATCCGGTTCTGCGCTCTTACGAAGAGGTCTTGCCCGGGTTCACCGAGGTTGTCGAGATGCGCCAGGACTCCGGCAGTTTTCCCTGGCGCGAGCATCTGCGCAAAAAGGGATTTGCCCCGCCCGAGTATATTGATTTCTATCGCCCGGTATCGCCTGATCCTGACAGACCGGCGCGGCCAGACGACCCGGCACCCTATGGCGCTGAAGACAGCGACACCGCTTTTCTGACCGACCGCTTCCTGGAGCACATGCAGGGTCGCACAAACGAAGACTGGTTTGCATTGCTGACCTATATCCGCCCCCACCCGCCACTGGTGGCGCCTGCCCCCTACAACCGGATGTATCGGCCCGAGACCCTGCCCTTGCCCTCGCGTATGGATGGCATTCAGGCCGAAGAAGCGGTGCATCCTTTCATTCGCGCTCAGCGACGCCGCTCACCGATCGAACGCCAGGTGATCGGCTGTGAAGGGCAGCTGGATGAGCGTCGCGACGAAGATGTGCGCCTGTTGCGAGCCCTGTATTTCGGCCTGGCCAGTGAAGTTGACTTTCACATCGGCCGGGTGCTTCGGTTTCTCAAGGACAGCGGACAGTGGGATGAAACCCAGGTCGTGTTCATGGCCGATCACGGCGAGATGCTTGGCGACCATCACGCCTGGGGCAAAGAGCAGATATACGACCCGGCCTTTCGGACACCTCTGATCATCCGTGATCCGGCGCATCCGCAACACCATGGAAATGTTGTCACCGATTTTTCCGAAAGCATCGATATTGCGCCGACCATCCTCGACCAATTATCGCTCTCGCCAGCCCCCGGAATGGATGGGCGTTCGCTCGGTCCCTTTCTGCGGGGCAAATCACCACCGGATTGGCGCGAACATGTGCACATGGAACTCGATTTCGGCGAACCCGGCACTCCAACCCGAAGTCAGACCGCCCTTGGCTTGCCACTGAACGAATGCAACCTGGCAATCCTCAGAGATGCACGGTTCAAACTGGTATTTTTCAGTGCAGACCTGCCGTCATTGCTGTTTGACATGCGTGACGACCCGCTTGAGATGCGCAATCTTGCCGATGATCCCGCGCACGCGCAGATTTTGCAGGACATGATCGCCAGACTGTTGAGACACCGCATGAAACACGCCGAGCACAGCCTGTCTGGCATGAAAATCACCCCCGACGGGGTGTTCGGCTACACCCCGTAAGGCCGCTCACCCCGCCGCGAACAGCATCAGGCCAGAACCCTGTCTTCCGCGAGTTCCTGCCACCGGTGGCAGGCGACGTCATGCTCGGCGCCGAGATGGTCCAGCTTTGGCTCTTCCCGGCGGCAGATATCGATGGCAAACGGGCATCGCGTCTGAAATTTGCAACCCGGAGGCGGGTTCGTGGGCGAGGGGATTTCCCCCTCCAGCTTTTGCGTCTTTCCCCTGTCATCCGGGTCAAGAGACGGAATGGCTGACAAGAGCGCCTTGGTATACGGATGGCGCGGGGCCGCAAACAGATCGCGCGTTGGCGCGGTTTCCACCAGCCGCCCAAGATACATGACGGCGACATGGTCGCAGATATGGGCAACGACGCTCAGATCATGGCTGATGAACAGGAATGTCAGGCCCATTTCAGTCTGGATTTCCTTCAGAAGGTTCAGCACATCCGCCTGAATGGACACATCCAACGCAGCAACGCTTTCATCCGCAACCACGAAGCGCGGGTTTGACACCAGAGCCCTTGCAATCGAAATCCGCTGGCGCTGCCCGCCAGAAAACGCGTGCGGGAAGCGGCGCAGGTGCTCAAGGTTCAGGCGGCATTTGGCGGCAATTGCCCGCACGCGCTCATCTGTTTCTTCCCGCGACTTTGTGAGCCCCATCACTTCGAGTGGTTCGGCGATGATATCGCGGACAGTCATGCGCGGGCTTAGCGCGGCATAAGGGTCTTGAAATATCAACTGCGCCCGCGAGCGATATTCCTTCAGATCGTCGCCCTTCAACGTCGGCAAATCATAACGGACCTCACCATCATCATATACGACCTCGCCGCGCGTGATGGGTGCCGCCCGAAGCAGGGCGCGGCCCAGTGTCGTCTTGCCCGACCCGCTTTCACCGACCAGCCCGAAAAAGTTACCCTTGGCGATGTCAATCGTCACCCCCTCGACCGCCTGCACCACAGGCTTGGGGCCGATGAACCCGCCACGAAGCGGGTAGTGAACCGACAGGTCGCGAGTGGATATCAGGGGGGGTTCGCTCATGTCCGCTGTCCTGTCTGGTCTGCAAGATGGCACGCGACCTGGTGGTTGCTGCTCAAAGCGGTAAACTCTGGAACCTCAATCTCGCACCGGCCCTGAATGGCAACCGAACACCGCGTGTGAAAGACACAACCACCTGGCCGTTCCAATGGGGAAGGGATATCACCCGGAATGGGTTTCAGCGGCGTATCCAGATCGTCCAGATTCGGCAGCGCCTCCAGCAGGCCCCTTGTGTAAGGGTGTGAAGGATTGCGCAGCACTTCGCGAACCGGCCCGCGTTCGACCAGCCGCCCCAGATACATCACCGCCATGTTGTCGGCAGTCTGGGCAATCACGCCAAGGTCGTGGGTTATGAAAATGATCGCCATCCCAAAATCGGCAACCAGATCCTTCATCAGATCAATGACCTGCGCCTGGATTGTAACGTCCAGCGCCGTGGTCGGCTCATCTGCAATCAGAAGTCTGGGGCGCGTGGACAAGGCCATCGCGATCATGGCGCGTTGACGCA
>JALSJL010000007.1 GCA_026989405.1 Marinosulfonomonas sp.
CCCTGCTGCAACGCCGGGGCGGCACCATTCGCCATGACGCGGTGGCATGGGGGTTGGCCCGTGCCGCAGATGCGATGGGCATCGACATCATCCAGAACTGCGAGGTGACCGGCTTTCGGGTCAGCAACGGCGCGGTTGTCGCGGTCGAGACAGCCAAGGGTGCGATCACGACGCGCAAGATCGGCATCGCGGCGGCCGCGCATTCGGCGGAACTGGCCGAAATGGCCGGATTTCGCCTGCCCCTGGAAGCGGTGCCGCTGCAGGCGCTGGTGTCGGACCCGCTGAAACCGGTGCTGAACTGCGTCGCCCTGTCCAACACGGTGCATGCCTATCTCAGCCAGTCCGACAAGGGCGAACTGGTGATCGGCGGCGGCACCGATCCGCAAATATCATGGAGCCAGCGCGGCGGGTTCTTCGAAGTGGAGAACATGATTTCCGCGGTGCTGGAACTGTATCCGATTTTCTCGAAGCTGCGGATGATGCGTCAGTGGGCCGGAACGGTCGATGTCACCCCGGACCGTTCGCCGCTGATCTCGAAGACCCCTGTCGGGGGCATGTATGTGAATTGCGGCTGGGGAACCGGCGGCTTCAAGGCCACGCCGGTCGGCGGGCGCTGCCTGGCCCACATGATGGCGAATGACGGGCCGGACGAACTCGCGCGCCCGTTCGCGATCGACCGTTTCTTCACCGGCGCCCTGATCGACGAGGGATCGGCCTCCGCCGTGGCGCATTGAGGGATGGAACCATGTTGCAGATAGATTGCCCGTGGTGCGGCAGACGCGACCAGACGGAGTTTTCCTATGGCGGCGAGGCGCATGTCGCCCGCCCGGCCGATCCCTTGGCGCAATCGGATGCGGATTGGGGGCGCTACCTGTTCTTTCGCGCCAACCCGAAGGGGTTTCACCACGAACGCTGGATGCATGTGCAGGGCTGCCGGCGCTGGTTCAACCTGATGCGCCATACGGTGTCGAACGAGATCGCGGGGGCATACCGACCCGGAGAGCAGGCGCCCCGGACAAGCGACGGAGACCGGGAAAGATGAGGCACCGACTGCCCGAAGGCGGTCGTATCGACCGCACCCGCCCGATTTCGTTCGAATTCGACGGCAGACGATACGAGGGCTATCCCGGCGATACCCTAGCATCGGCCCTGCTTGCCAACGGGGTCGATCTGGTGGCGCGGAGTTTCAAGTATCACCGGCCGCGCGGGATCATGGCGGCGGGGCTGGAGGAGGCGAACGCGCTGGTTCGCCACCACGCGGCGGATGGCGACGAGCCCAACCGCCTGGCCACGGAACTGCTGCTGCATGACGGGATGCGCGCATCCAGCCAGAACAACTGGCCGGGCCTGAGGCGCGATTTCAACGCCGTGAACTCGCTGTTTGCCCGGTTCATGCCCGCCGGTTTCTACTACAAGACCTTCATGTGGCCGAACGGCGGCTGGCAGAAGCTCTATGAGCCGGTCATCCGGGCGGCATCCGGCATGGGCCGGGTGCCCGATACCGGCGACAGGTCGCGGTACGACAGCCGGAACCTGTTCTGCGATGTTCTTGTCGTCGGCGCGGGGATTTCCGGTCTCATGGCGGCGCTCGGTGCCGGGCGCGCCGGTGCCAGGGTCGTGCTGGTCGAGGCATCGCACGAGTTCGGCGGCTGCTGGCTGGACCGGCCGGAGATGACGATCGGCGGGATGGCCGCGCCGGCCTGGATCGCCGATGTCGTCGGGGAGCTGGAATCCCTGGAAAACGTGACGCTGCTGGCGCGTACGCTGGCATTCGGCTATTACGACCACAATTTCATCGCCGCGTCGCAGCGCCTTGACGGGGCGGTGGCGGAACGGCTCTGGCGGATTCGGGCCAGGCGGGTGGTTCTGGCGACCGGCGCCATCGAGCGGCCTCTGGTTTTCGCCAACAATGACAGGCCCGGCGTGATGCTCGCGGGCGCGCTGCAGACCTATATCGACCGCTACGCGGTGCTGCCGGGCAGGCGGGTCGTCGTCTTCACCAACAACGACACGGCCTATGGTGCCGCTCTGTCGGCGCGCCGGGCCGGCGCAGAGGTCGCGATCATCGATGCGCGACGGGAATTGCCGCCCGCCCTCGCGGAGACGGCCCGCGAAACGGGCATCGCGCTCCATGCCGGTTCGGCAATCGTCGCCCTGAGGGGGAAACACCGGGTGAATGCCGTCAGGCTCGGCGCGCTGACCGCCGACAAATCGGCGATCACGACGGTCGGGGACTGGCTGCCCTGCGATCTCGTCGCGATGTCGGGCGGCTGGTCGCCGGCGGTTCAGCTGCACATGCAGGCCCGCGGCGCGCTGGCGTGGAACGACCGGCTGGCGCTGCTGCAACCATCGGCGGTTTCGCCGGCCGAGCCGCATGTCTGCGTCGGCGCCACAAACGGCAGGTTCGACGCCGCCTCCTGTCTGCGCGACGCGGTCGGCCGGATCGCGCAAACCCTCGGCGAGATCGGATTCGCGGCACCGCCGCTCGAGCCTCCGCAAGCGCCCGATCTCGACGAACTCGGGGCGATCGAAGCCATCTGGCGCCTTCCGGCACTGAAGGGAAAGCGGTTTCACGAATTCCAGAACGATTCGACCGCCGAGGACCTGTCGCTGGCGGTCCGCGAAGGGATGCGTTCCATCGAGCACATCAAACGCTACACCACGACCGGCATGGCGACCGATCAGGGCAAGACCTCGAACCTGAACGGGCTGGGCATCGTGGCGGACGAACTCGGCAAGTCCGTTGCGCAGGTCGGCACGACGACCTTCCGGCCGCCCTATCACCCGGTCACCCTCGGGGTTCTGGCCAACACGCGGCGCGGGGATTTCTTCGCCGCCGCCCGCAAGACTCCGATGCATTCCTGGCATGAAGAACGCGGCGCCCCGATGGAGCCGGTCGGCGACTGGCTGCGCCCCTGGTGGTTCCCCGAGGACGGAGAAAGCAAGCACGAGGCCGTCAGCCGCGAATGCCTGGCGGTGCGCAACGGCGTCGGCATGGCGGATGCATCGACCCTGGGCAAGATCGACATCCGGGGAAAGGATGCCGCCGAGTTTCTCGACCGCGTCTACACCAATTCCTGGCAGAAGCTGAAAACCGGCCATTGCCGCTACGGGCTGATGCTCGACGAACAGGGTTTCGTCTTCGACGACGGGGTGACGACGCGGCTGGCGGACGATCATTTTCACATGACGACGACATCGGGCGGTGCGGCGCGCGTCATGACCTGGCTGGAGGATTGGCTGCAGACGGAATGGCGCGATCTGGATGTGTTCCTGACCAGCGTCACCGAGCAGTGGGCGGTGGTGCAGCTGAGCGGCCCGAGGTCCCGCGAGGTGCTGGCCGGGCTCACCGACATCGATCTCGGCAGAGACGCATTTCCGTTCATGACCATGCGCGAAGGCAGGGTGGCAGGGGTGGATGCGCGCATCTTCCGGATCGGCTTCACCGGCGAGCTGTCCTTTGAGATCAACGTGCCGGCTAGGTTCGGGCTTCATGTGTGGGAACGGATTCACGCCGCCGGCGAGGACTTCGGAATAACCCCCTACGGCAACGAGGCCATGCATGTGCTGCGCGCCGAAAAGGGCTTCATCATCGTCGGACAGGATACCGACGGCACGGTGACGCCGATGGATCTGGGCATGGACTGGATCGTTTCGAAGAAAAAGCCGGATTTTCTGGGCAGGCGATCCTTCGACAGGCCAGCGATCCGGAACGCCGTGCGCAAACATCTCGTCGGCCTGCTGACCGAGGATCCCGGCCTTGTCCTGCCCGACGGCATCCACCTGACCGAAACCCGCGACATGCGGGTTCCCGCAACCGCCGAAGGCCATGTGACATCCAGCTATTTCAGCCCGGTGCTGGGGCGCTCGATCGCGCTCGCCATGGTCGAAAACGGCCGGGAGCGCATCGGTCGGACCCTCCATGCGCAGATGCTCGATGGCTCCAGCGTTCCGGTCCGCGTCACATCGAGCGTTTTCTATGACAGCGAAGGAGTGCGGGCGCGTGGCTGATCAGGCATCCCGACCCCCCGATACCGATGCCGCGCCGATCACCGGATCCCCCCTGTCGGGCAAACCGCCCATCGCGTATCCGGTTTCGATCCGGCAAGGCCGCTTCGAGGAAAAGCACATCCTGCGCGGATCCTTTCGTGACCCGGCCTTCCCCGGGGAATGCCGATCGCTGTTTTCCGTGGCGCCGCCCGAAAAGGTCGGCCAGGTCGCGGGAAACGACAGGCTGTCCGTGCTCTGTCTGGGGCCGGATGAATGGCTGGTCGTCGAGGCCCCCGGCGAAAACGCGATCACCTCGGCGGCAACTCGCGGCGAAACCCGCCGGCTGCGCCTGATACAGGTGTCCGACTACTATTGCGGCATCGATCTCGCCGGCGGATCGGCATCCGGGTTGCTGACCGGGGTCGTGGCGGTCGATCTCGACCCGTCGGCCTTCATTGCGGGAAGTTGCGTGCAGACGGCGCTTCACCACGTGCCGGTCACGATCTGGCGACAGGCAGACGCGGACCGGTTCCGGATCTACGTTCGCTGGTCGCTGGCGGAATTTGTCTGGGATCTACTGGCCGATCTGGCCCGGGCCGAAGATCCGCGGATCGGCTGAAATGGGTCCGAAGCTCGCGATACTGGCCCTTGGAGGAACCATTGCCATGAGCGGCGGGCACGGAAACGGTGTGGTGCCGACGCTGACCGGAACCGCACTGGTCGATGCCGTGCCCGAACTCGCCGACATCGCGACCGTCACCGCGCAGCAAATGGCGCAGAAGGCGAGCTGCGCCCTGACTTTCCGGGATATCTGGCTTCTTGCGCGGCGAATCCGCGAATTGCGCGCGCAGGGCATGGAGGGCGTCATCGTCACCCAGGGCACCGACGCCATTGAGGAAACCTCCTTCCTGCTCGACTGCCTGTTGGAGGTGGACATGCCGGTGGTGGTGACGGGCGCCATGCGCAACCCCGCCCTGCCGGGTGCCGACGGACCGGCCAATCTGCTTGCCGCCGCCCGCGTCGCCAGCCGCAGGCAGAGCGCCCGCTTCGGGGTTCTGGTGGTTTTCGACAGCCAGATTCACGCAGCCCGCCATGTTCTGAAACGCGACTCGGTGCGTGCCGGAGCTTTTGTTTCCCCCTTGTCGGGGCCGGTCGGTCGGGTGGTCGAGGACCGTGTCGTTCTGTTTGCCGCGCCCCCCGAAATGAAACGGCCGGTGCTCGATCAGCCGCCGACTGCGGATATCAGGATGCATGTCGCCACATTCGGCGAACGCAAGGGGCCGGTTTCGCGCCTGTGCGAGCCCGGCTGCGACGGGCTGGTTCTCGCCGGAATGGGCGGCGGCCATGTCTGCCCCGACCTGCGCGACGAGATTTCCGCCGCCGCGCGGCGCATTCCGGTGGTTCTGGCCTCGCGAATCTCCGGCGGGCAGGTCATGCGGAAAACCTATGGCTATCCCGGTGGCGAGATCGATCTGGGCAGGCTGGGCGTCGTTTCCGCCGGCTGGCTCGACCCGCTGAAGGCGCGCATCCTGCTCGGCTGTCTCGTCACTGCCGGCGCGGGCCGCGAAAACCTCCGGGCGATGTTCCGCCAGTTCGACGGCGGCTGAAGCGGCGCGGGCATCGCGGACGATGCGCGATCACGGAAATACATGCCGGCGCCTCGAATCGCGGTATCTGGATGGCGTTTCCCCGTAGAAGCGCTTGTAGGTACGGACGAAATGGGCCGAATCGGAAAACCCGCATTCATAGGCGATTTCGGTGATGGTGCGGGAGGTGTTCACCAGACGCCAGCGGGCGTGTTCCAGTCTCATTTCGCGCCACAGGCTCACCGGCGTCTTTCCCACCGTGTCCCGGAACAGCCGGTCCATGTTTCTTCTGCTCATGTTCAGCCTGGCAGCCAGCCGGTCGAACGAAATCTGTTCGCTCAGGCTGCGGCGCATGTACTTCACCGCGTTCTCGACCTTTTCCTGACCGCAGAATTCGAGATCCTGGAACGGCATTCGCCCGACCGTGTGGCTCTTGCGGTGTTCATCGACCACCAGCGCGGTAAGGGCCTTCATGCCCCGGCTCTGCCCGCAGTGCTGGCTCAGGATATCGACGGCCAGATCTATCGCGGCGGTGCCGCCCGGGCAGGTAATGCGCCCGTTGTCGAACACATACATTTCGTTGGTTACCGGGATCACCTCCGGATAGGAACGGCGCAGGTCGTCGACGTGATCGATGTGGACCGAACACCGGTATCCCGACATGAGGCCCGCTTCGGCGAGCAGGAACCCGCCGGTGCACAGGCCGATCAGCGGAATGTTCTTTCCGGCAGCCTCTTGCAGGTAATCGATGATCTCCGACGATCGTTCGTTCAGAAATGCCAGCCTGCCGCCGACTACGACGATGTAATCGTAGTTTTCCGGCGCATCGAAGCGCTTCCACGGTGCAATTTCCATGCCACAGCTCGATCGCACGGGCAGCAGGTCGGGGCCGATGCAGGTCCATGTGCAATAGATCTGCCTGCTGCGATCCCGCTCGTCGGCGGCGTGCCGGATCGCGTCCATGAAGGTGGCAAAAGGTGTGAGCGTGAACTCCTGCGACAGGATGAAGGCGAATCTCACATCCGGTCTGACTGTTTCCGGCATAACCCGCTGTACCTTCATTCCGTTATGCGATCTGTCTAATCCGTTCTATTGCATATTGCCGTGTATCGCTAGACTGACTCTCGACATTGCGAGGTTGACATGCAGTTTTCCAAGATGGTGACGGTTGTCGGCGCCCACGCCGAAGGCGAAATCGGGCGGGTGATAACCGCCGGCCTGCTGGTCAGGCCGGGGATGACAATGCTCGAACGGCTGAACTGGCTGAATGACGAGGCCGACCATATCCGCCGGTTCTGCCTGTTCGAGCCGCGCGGGGCGGCGCAGATGACGGTGAATCTTCTCACGCCGCCCTCTTCTCCGGGGGCCGATGTCGGGTTCATTCCGATGCAGGGTGACGGCAGCCATGCCATGTCGGGTTCGAACGCCATGTGCGTGACGACGGTATTGCTGGAAACCGGCATGCTGGAAATGCG
>JALSJL010000008.1 GCA_026989405.1 Marinosulfonomonas sp.
TCGAGGCACAGACCCTGTCGGGGCATCCGGCGGTTGCGCCCGAGCCCACGCCCCTGGCCGTTACATTCCACCAGGTCCTGTTTGACAAGCATGTCTGCATCAATGCGGGCGGCGCATGGATCAGCAGCCTGTTCATCGGATCGCTGTCATGCAGCCCCCGGGTGCTGGCGACAACGCCGCTGGCATCGGTCCCGCCATCGCTGTTGCCGATCCACCGGCGCATGGCCTGCCCGCCGTTGCGCTCTTACGAAACGCCGGTGTTGCGCGACGTTTTGCCAGCCTGAAAGGCAATTGAAGCGCTGCGCCTTCCCAAGTATGTCCCCACATCAAGGGGATGAACAAATGAAACGACTGATTCTCGCGATCTGGGCGGTGCTTGCCATGGCCTCTGCCGCGCACGGCCAGAACCTGAAAGTCACAACCGTGACGCGGCCGCCATTTTCCATGGTCCAAGACGGTGTGGACACCGGGTTCAGCATTGATCTCTGGCAAATGATCGCAACCGAACTGGGGGCGGGCTTTGACATTGATCGGCGCGAAAGCTTCGAAGACATGCTCGACCAGGTTCGTGCAGGTGAGGCAGATGCGGCAATCGCCAATGTCTCGATCACCTCGGCACGCGAGGCCGATTTCGATTTCACCCACCCGATTTTCGAAAGCGGCCTTCAGATCATGGTGTCCGGCGACGGCCAGGGCAGTCTTTCGGCCCTGCGCACGGTGTTTTCACCCAGACTGCTCGGGGCTGTGGTGATCGCCCTGTTCCTGTTGGTTCTGACCGGCATGCTCATGTGGCGTCTGGAACGCAGGAATGAACCGTATTTCGACATGCCGGCCCGCAAGGCAATGTTCCCGGCGTTCTGGTGGGCGCTGAACCTGGTGGTGAACGGCGGCTTTGAAGAACGCGTTCCCAAAAGCCCGGGCGGGCGGATCTTTGGCGTGATCCTTGTGATTTCGTCGCTGTTCATCGTGTCGATCTTCGTGGCAAACGTCACGGCCATCATGACGGTCGACGCCATTTCCAACAACATCAGTTCCGTCAACGACCTGGCCGGGAAACGGGTTGGGACAACGGCGGGGTCCACCTCGAGCGCATTCCTGAACGAAAAGAACCTGCGACACCGGACCTATGCCGATCTGGATACGCTGCTGCAGGAGTTCGAAAACGGCACCTTGGACGCGGTGGTCTTTGATGCGCCGATCCTGGCGTTCTATGTCAACAACTCGAACGACAACGCGACCCTTGCCGGGCCGGTGTTCAGGCGTGAAAACTACGGGATCGCGCTGCCAACCGGCAGCGCATTGATGGAGCCGATCAACCGCGCCCTGCTCAAGTTCCGCGAAGATGGCAGCTACAACGAGCTGTATCGCAAGTGGTTCGGCGTCCTGCCGGACGAATAGGGCAGGCCCCGGTCGGCCCTGTCAGTCAAAAAACGGGGTCAGCTGGGCGATGATCACCGCGTTGTCTTCCAGCGCCTGCCCCATCAGCTTGCGCTCTTCGTCGCTGATGTCATGGCCTTCGGCCAGACGTTCATCCAGCGTGCCATAGCCCGTCACGTCAAGTGGTGCCATGTCTGCCTGCTTGAGGATGGCAACCGTTTCACGCACGGCTTCGGCCTCATCTACGCCGGTTGCATAGACCATGAGAGCCGCACCGGTAGAGCCTTCGGGCAATCCGTCACCATCCTTGCGGCCGACCTCGACAAGCAGGGTGTAGACCTGCTGTTTGCGCTCGGGTTTTTCGCCGTTCCTGGCCATCTCAATCGCGCAGCAGATCATTGATCGCCGTCTTTGACCGCGTGCGCGCATCCACGCGTTTCACGATCACCGCGCAATACAGGTTCACACCGTTTTTCGAGGGCATCGAGCCGGCCACGACGACCGACCAGGGCGGCACCTCGCCATACATCACGTCGCCGGTTTCACGATCGACGATCTTGGTGGACTGGCCGATGAATACCCCCATGCCCAGCACGGAGCCTTCGCGCACGATGCAGCCCTCGACCACCTCGGAGCGCGCGCCGATAAAGCAGTTGTCTTCGATGATCGTCGGGCCGGCCTGCATCGGCTCCAGCACGCCGCCGATGCCGACGCCGCCCGACAGGTGCACGTTCTTGCCGATCTGCGCGCACGAGCCGACGGTGGCCCAGGTATCGACCATCGTGCCCTCGTCCACATAGGCCCCGAGGTTCACGAAAGACGGCATCAGCACGACGCCGGGCGCGATGTAAGCCGATTTGCGCACGACGCAGGTCGGCACCGCGCGAAAGCCTGCGGCGCGCCACTGGTTTTCGCCCCAGCCCTTGAACTTGTTGTCGACCTTGTCCCACCAGCCGGCGCCCTGCGGGCCGCCCTCGTGAATTTCCATGTCCTTGATGCGAAAGCCCAGCAGCACGGCCTTCTTGGCCCACTGGTTGACGCGCCATGAGCCATCGGCCTGTTTCTCGGCCACCCGCAGCTTGCCGCTGTCGAGCGCGTTCAGCGTGTCTTCGATGGCCTCGCGCGCTTCGCCCGTTGTTGCCGGGCTGATCGTGTCGCGGGCTTCCCATGCGGCTTCGATGGCGGCTTCAAGATTTGCGTTGGACATTGCGCTCTCCAGACTGGAATATGGGCCTTTGTTGATGGCAGGCTATAGTGCGAACCGTTGTGGTGCGCAATTCAAGGAGCAGGAAATGGACAATACATCGCGCAGGCACCCGCTGCGCCGCTCACGGCAGGACGTTGAAGCCGCAAGGCACATTCCCGATACGCCGCAAACCCGATCGCCGGCCTACCGGCTGGCTTTCAACGACCCCGATTTCCTGTGCCGCGAAGAACTGCGGCCGGTGCGCCTGCAGCTTGAACTGCTGAAGCCCGAGATGCTGATGGAAGCCTACGGGGTGGAAAGCACGGTCGTGCTGTTCGGCGGCGCACGCATCCCCGAGCCCGCCAACAAGGACAAGGCACGCACCAGGACGCTGGCCGAACTTTCGAAATACTATGACGAAGCGCGCGAGTTTGCGCGCCTCATGACGCTGCGCTCGAACCAGAACGGGCACCGCGAGGACGTGATCATGACGGGCGGCGGACCGGGGGTGATGGAGGCAGGCAACCGTGGTGCGCAAGACGCCGGTGGGGTGTCGATCGGGCTGAACATCGTGCTGCCGCATGAGCAGTCTCCGAATGAATATGTGACGCCGGACCTGTGTTTCAACTTTCACTATTTCGCCGTGCGCAAGATGCATTTCCTGATGCGCGCCAAGGCGCTGGCGGTGTTTCCCGGCGGGTTCGGAACGCTGGATGAGTTGTTCGAAACCCTGACCCTGATTCAGACAGGGCGGATGGCACAAATTCCGGTGCTGCTGTTTGGCGAGGAATTCTGGCGCAAGATCGTGAACTGGGAGGCACTGGCCGATGCCGGGACGATCTCGGCGGATGACCTGGAATTGTTCCGGTTCGTGGAAACCGCCCAGGAGGCGATCGACACGATCGATACCTGGGAAAACGTCGGTGAAAAACGCGAGATCATTCCAGGGCGTTAACGCAGTATCGGCCGGTGCCGGTGGCCCGGAAACGGCGCCGCAAACCGACGCATGAGGGCACGGTAAGCGTAGCCAAGTTCGGATGCCTTGCACAGCCGCGCGCCATCGGCGCGGCGATGCAGGGCAAGGCCGCCGCCCGCCTCGCGAAATTCAAACCCCTTGTCTGCGAGGCGCCGTTCAAGATCGGGCCAGTTTCGGGAATAGGCGAGATCGTCGGCAAGGAGCGCCCGCAAGGGAGCGACGAGCCGCTCATCCGCCCGGTTGGGCGTCTTCGCTTTTTCGCGGCGGCGCAGATCACGGGCGATGGCGTCGCGTATGATCTGACCGACCGTCACATCCTCGCGCCTTGCCCAGACCCGCAATGCAGACAAGGTTTCGCTCGACAGTTTGAGTTGTGCATGTTCCATCCCGGAAAACTCGCCCGGATATGGTTAGCAACCGGTTAACCCGCGGACTTCTTCGGGTGTTTGCGCGCGCGTTCGGTCGCGCTTTTCAGTTGCCCGCAGGCGGCCATGATATCTTCCCCGCGCGGTTTGCGCACCGGTGAGGCATAGCCTGCCTTGTAGATGATGTCGGCAAAGCTCTTGATGCGTTTTGCATCCGACCGCTGGTAGGGCGCGCCGGGCCATTCGTTGAACGGGATCAGGTTGATCTTGGCGGGAATACCCTTGATCAGCTTGATCAGCCGGCGCGCGTCGTCGTCGCTGTCGTTCACATCCCTGAGCATCACATACTCAAACGTGATGCGCTCGGAGTTCGACAGCCGCGGGTAGTCGCGCAGCGCGTCCAGCAGGGTGTCGATGTTCCATTTTCGGTTGATCGGCACAAGCTTGTCGCGCACTTCGTCGGTCGTCGCGTGGAAGCTGACCGCCAGCAGGCAGCCGATTTCCTCGGCCGTCCTGGCGATCTCGGGCACGACGCCCGATGTCGACAGCGTGATCCGCCGGCGAGACAGGGAAATGCCCTCGCCATCCATCGCAATCTTCATGGCATCGCGCACCGCGTCGAAATTGTAGAGCGGCTCGCCCATGCCCATCAGCACGATGTTCGACAACAGCCGCGCCTCGACCTTGGGCGCGCGCCCCGGCTCCGGCCATTCGCCCAGATCGTCGCGTGCCAGCATGATCTGCCCGACGATCTCGGCCGCCGTCAGATTGCGCACAAGGCGTTGCGTGCCGGTGTGGCAGAACGAGCAGGTCAGCGTGCACCCGACCTGCGAGGAAATGCACAGCGTGCCGCGCCCTTCCTCGGGGATGTAGACCGTTTCAACCTCATGCCCGCCGGCAATACGCACGAGATACTTGCGCGTGCCGTCATCGGAAACCTGTCGGGTCACGACCTCGGGCAGTTCAATGGTGAATGTCTCGGCCAGCATCGCCCGGTAGTCTTTCGCCAGATTGGTCATCTGCGAAAAATCCCGCACGCCCTTGTTGTAGATCCACTGCCAGATCTGGCCCACCCGCATGCGGGCCTGCTTTTCCGGGGTTCCGGCCGCAATCAGCATGTCGTGCAACTGATCGCGCGTCTTGCCGACAAGGTTTGTGTCGCCCTCCGGAACGGTCCGGGGCAAAGCCATGACGTCTGGCGTGATGGGAGTGTCGGGCATGGTTGCGCCACCTGCGGTTTCACATCCGCCTGTCATACAGCCGGATGCTCTGAAACGAAAGTTTGTTTGCGATGGCGCGGCCGGGTCGCTACTGGGCGCAGCGCTTGGACGCTTCTTCAAGCGCGGCGGTGAACCCGAGCAGCGAAAACGTGTCCTTCGTGGTCGTGCCACGGGCCGAACGCGCTGTCAGAACCGCTTCGGCCCCACGTTTCATCGCCGTGATGATCTTGGCGTCGTCCGCTTCGCTCGGAGCCCAGGCCATTTCCGGGTTCGTGTCCTTGTCGGTGAACAGCTGGAACGTCTGCCCGCTGATATCGAGGTTGACCTGCGATCCCGGCGCAAACGGGTAGCCACCCGTAAAGGAAACCTGCCCCTTGGCCCCCTGGCTTGGGATGTATGTCACAAACAGCAAGATGTCGCCGCGGTTTACCGAAACGACGCGCCCTTCCTTGGTGTTCACGGTTTCCTTCGGGCTGGATACGGCCCAACAGGATGTCGGATCGCTTTCAACGAACACGCTCCAGTCGGTTTTCGCGGCCACGCGGTTGGTTGATTCGTCCTGCGCCAGAGCGGTGCTTGCCATGATGGCCAGCCCAAGCCCTGCAACGCCTCGCAAGATCATAGATTTCATGTTTGTACAGCCTCCAGCTGCTTTGCCTCGTATCGGGTGCCGCGGACGATTTTTCGTGCCATTCTGGCCGGCGACCCATTCCCAACTCGATTGGCACAGTCTAACGTGGTTCCGGCCCGATTTAAAAGAGCCATTGGCGAAAAATTGCGCAGCGGCGCGGAGGGGGTGCAATGATCGAACCGGTTGCCATCGCAGAGGTCTGGCGCGGCGATTTCCTTGAGTGTGTGCACCGCGGGCACGCCGTGGTGTGCGATGCTTCGGGCCAGATCGTGCAGGCATGGGGAAACCCCGATCTGATGTTCCTGCCGCGCTCATCCTGCAAGATGATCCAGGCGCTGCCACTTGTCGAAAGCGGCGCGGCGGACGCTTTCGGGCTGATAGAGCCGCAATTGGCCCTGGCCTGTGCTTCGCATCAGGCGGCGGAAATTCACACCGGCATGGTCACGTCCTGGCTCGCCGAGCTCGGGCTTGACGACAGCGCGCTGCGTTGCGGCCCGCAAGAGCCGCGCGACCGCAGCGAACTGCATGCGATGATCCGCGCCGGGCACGAACCCTGCCGCCACCACAACAATTGCTCCGGCAAGCATTCGGGCTTCCTGACGCTGGCCAGGCACCTGAAGGGCGGGCCGGAATATGTCGAGCCGGAACACCCGGTGCAAGAAGCCGTGCGCGCCGCGTTCGAAGATGTGACCGGGCTGGAAAGCCCCGGCTTCGGCATTGACGGCTGTTCGGCCCCCAATTTTGCAACGACCCTGCACGGGCTTGCCCGCGCCATGGCCTTCTTTGCCGCGGCGCGCGAGGACGATGCGCCGGTGCGCAACCGGGCGGCGGCGCGGCTGGTCAGCGCGATGACGGCCTGTCCGGAACTGGTGGCTGGCGAGGGGCGGGCCTGCACCGACCTGATGCGCGCCATGGGCGGCAAGGTCGCGGTCAAGACCGGGGCGGAAGGCGCCTTCGTTGCGATCCTGCCCGAGCAGAAACTGGGGGTCGCCGTGAAAATCCAAGACGGCGCCACCCGCGCCGCCAACCTGGCGATCACCGCGTTGCTGGTTCACCTGGGTGCGCTGGATGCAACCCACCCGGCGGTGTCGCGCTGGATGCGGGTCAGACAGCGAAATTTCGCCGGGTTAGAGACTGGTTGGCTGCGGCCGGCACCGGGGTTTCCGACCTAACGCACAAAGTCTTCGCGCCGGTAGCCCTGCAAGTACAGCAAGGCCGTCAGGTCGCCGTGGTTGATGCGCAGATCGCATTGTCTGGCCACGGCGGGTTTGGCATGCAGCGCCACACCTGCC
>JALSJL010000009.1 GCA_026989405.1 Marinosulfonomonas sp.
CGCAGCTGAGGAAGCTGCGAAAAAGGCCGAGGAAGAGGCCCAGTCTCTTGCCGAGCAGGCCGAAGCCGCAGCGCAGGCCGCCAAGGATGCCGCCACATCGGCTGCCGAAACCGTGACGGAAGGCGCCGAAGCCGTGACTGACAAGGTTGCCGAAGGGGTGTCTGACACCGTGGAGGCGGTCAAGGACATGGCCCCGGCGGATCTGTTGAACCCGGAAAACTTCGACCTTGAAAAAGTGACGGATCTCATCGACTCGTCCTCGGTCTCCGACAGTGTGAAGGCCGGGTTGAAGACCGCACTTGAGCAGGCCAAGGACAGCCCCGAGCTGCTCCAGGGCGTTCTGGATCAGATCAAGCAGGCGCTTGGGCTGTAAAAGCTCGCCTGCCTGGACGGACGAGATTGGCCGGGGCGTTCACGCGCCCCGGTTTTGTTTTGCCAGTTCGCCGCGCCGTGTTTATGCTTTGCCGGACAGGCAGCGAAATTCTGCCTGAAGGCCGCGGCATTGGTTGGACATGCGGCGCGCCGGCTCATTCAGTCATGAGACCGTGGGAAGGGTCGGACGGATAAAGCAGGGAGACCGGAAATGTGTGATGTTTGCGTGATGAACGCGGTCAAGGATCGGATGCTGTCACGGCGCCAGTTTTTCAAGGCCGGGGCGGCAGGGGCTGCGGCGGCCACCGTCGGGGCCGCGGTTTCGACGCCGCCGGCGCTTGCCATGGGCCACGGGGACGTGGTGGACATGAGCCATGTCTACGATGAAAACTTCCCGACCTATTTCGGCGCGCCGGGGATCGCCATGGAGCAGAAGTTCAATTTCGCCGACAATGGTTTCAACCTGTTCGAGCTGACGCTGAACGAACACACGGCCACCCATATCGATGCTCCGCTGCATTTTTCGGCCGATGGCAATTCGGTCGATGAGATCCCGGTCAGCGACCTGGTGGTGCCGTTATGTGTGATCCACATTCATGAGCGCGCGGCCGAGAACCCGGATGCGCAGGTCACGCCCGACGACATCAAGGCGTGGATTTCGGCAAACGGGCCGATCCCCGACAAGGCCTGTGTCGCCATGCATTCGGGTTGGGCGGAAAAGGTCGAGACCGATGCTTTCCGCGGGGCCGACGCCGATGGTGGCATGCATTTCCCCGGTTTTCACGTCGAGGCGACGCAGATGCTGCTGGAAGAAACCACGGCAGCCGCGATCGGGGTGGATACGCTGTCGCTTGACCACGGACCCTCGGCGGATTTCGCGACCCATTACGCGTGGCTGCCGTCGGGCCGCTACGGCATCGAGAACCTGCGCAACCTGGCAAATGTCCCGGCAGCCGGGGCCACGCTGGTGGTCGGGGCGCCGACGCACCGGGGCGGCTCGGGCGGCCCGGCGCGCATCTTCGCGCTGGTCTGATGGGCACGGTCGGGCTGATCACGGACGAGGCGGCCAGCGCCGAGGTGCTGGCCGTGTTCGACGATATCCGCGCCGTGCGGGGCACCGATTTCATCAACAATTTCTGGCGTGCCCTGGCCAATGACCCGGCGTTGCTGAAGGCAACCTGGGAGCGGATCAAGCAGGTGATGGCGCCCGGCGCGCTGGATCCGTTGGTCAAGGAGATGCTCTATGTGGCGGTATCGGTGGCGAACGGGTGCGAATACTGCGCCCATTCCCACACCGCCGCGGCGCGCGCCAAGGGCATGAGCGCCGAGATGCACGGCGAACTGATGGCGGTGATCGCGATGGCCTCGCAGACCAACGCGCTGGCAACGGCATTGCAGGTCGAGACGGACGACGTGTTCCGCATGGAATGAACCGGGCGCCGTTCAGCGGCAGAAAATTTGCTTGGTGTGCAAATGACATTTGACAGGCCAGCCAATCCGGCGCTTACTTGGCGCTGACAGGTGGAAAAGGCGCGGACACAAGCTCCGCGCGGCCGCCGTCGCACAAGCAACCATTCCTGGGGAGGAAACCATGCTGAAAACTGTAGTGAAACGCCTTGCAGCCGGTGTCGTGCTGAGCGTCGGGCTTGCCGGCGCCGCCTCGGCGGCCGAGTGCATCGCGCCGGCCAACCCCGGCGGCGGCTGGGATTTCACCTGCCGCACGATCGGCAAGATCATGTATGACATCGGGGCCGTGGATGAGCCGATCCAGGTCACCAACATGGCCGGCGGCGGCGGCGGGCTGGCATTTGCCCATGTGGTGAACGAGCGCAACACCGACGAAGACCTGATCGTTGCGGCCTCGTCGGCCACGGCAACGCGGCTGGCGCAGAACAAATACGGTGGCGCGACCTACAAGGACGTGCGCTTTCTGGGGGCCATCGGTGCCGATCCCGGCGTGATCGTCGTTGCGGCCGATGCGCCCTACCAGTCGCTGACCGATCTGCTGGACGCGGTGAAGGCGGACCCCACATCGGTGACATTTGCCGGCGGTTCGGCGGTGGGTGGCTATGACCATCTGAAGGTGCTCATGGCGCTTGGCCGGGCCGGGTTCGACGACATTCGCGCGGTGAAATACATCGGCCTCGATGGCGGCGGCGATGCGATCACCCAGGCCATCGGCGGCCATGTTCAGGCCGTGACCGGCGACATGTCCGAGGTCGTGGGTTTCCTGAAATCCGGCGATGTCCGGGTGCTGGCGGTGTTTACCGATGACCGTATCCCGGGCTTTGACGACATTCCCACCGCCAAGGAGCAGGGCATCGACGTCGTGGCCGTGAACTGGCGCGGTCTCTATGTGCCCAAGGGCATTTCCGAGGAAGCCTACCAGAAATGGTCGGATGCGCTGGCCGCGGTCGGCAAGTCGGATGAGTGGAAAGCGGCCATGGAAGCCAACGGGCTGGCGCCGTTCTTCAAGGTCGGACCCGAATTTGAGGGCTGGCTGGCCGGCGTCATCGAGGAAATCGCGCAGCTTTCGCGCGACATTGGCGTGATCCAGTAGGATTGCGCGCGATGAGCGACCGTCTTTTCGGTCTTGTCGTGATCATCGTGGCGGCGGGGTATATCTTCGCCGCCTCGTTGACCGAGGTCAGCTTTCTGTCCGACCCGGTCGGGTCCAAGACATTTCCCTACCTGATCGGCGGTGTCGCCATTCTGGCAGCGCTTGCGGTGATGCTCAGACCCGACGCCGAACCCGACTGGCCCTCGGCCGGAACATTCGCGCGCATCGCGCTGGCGGTGGCGGTGCTTGTGGCCTACGCCTACATGCTGCGCCCGTTCGGCTTCATCATCCCGACGGCGCTTGCGGCGGGGATGCTGAGTTATCAGATCCGCCCGCGCGCCATTGCGGCAATGCTGACCGGGGTGGGGCTGTCGGTCGGACTGTTCGCAATTTTCAAATTTGCACTTGGGCTGGGGCTTGTGGCCTTTCCCAAGGGCTGGTTCTGAGGGGCGACGCTGATGGAAACCCTATCGCTTCTGGCTGACGGATTTTCGGTGGCACTGACCCCGAGCAACCTGTTTCTGGCCGTTGTCGGCTGCATCCTTGGCACTGTCATCGGCGCGCTGCCGGGGCTGGGCCCGTCGAACGGCGTGGCGATCCTGATCCCGCTGGCGTTTTCGCTGGGGCTGGACGCCACGGCGGCGCTGGTGCTGATGACCGCGGTTTACTATGGCGCGATGTATGGCGGGCGGATCAGTTCGATATTGCTCAACATTCCCGGCGACGAGCCGGCGCTGATGACAACGCTCGATGGCTACCCGATGGCGAAAGCGGGCCGGGCGTCGGATGCGCTGGTGCTGTCGGGCGTTGCGTCCTTCGTCGGGGCGTTCCTGGCGACGATCGGGCTGATCCTGCTGGCGCCGATGCTGGCACGCATTGCCTTTCTGTTCGGCCCGGCGGAATATTTCGCGCTGTATCTGCTGGCGTTTTCAACGCTTGGCGGGATTGCCTCGAACAACCAGGCCAAGGCGGCGATTGCCGCCTGTATCGGCCTTGGCATCTCGATGATCGGGCTGGACAACAACACCGGTATCGCGCGTCTGACCATGGGAGAGCTGCACCTGATGGACGGGGTCGATTTCCTGGTGGCCATCGTCGGGCTGTTCGCGGTCACCGAAGTTTTCGTGTTCATCGAAAGCCATGGCAAGAATTCGGCGCTGGGGGTCAAGCTGGGCAAGATCACCATCCCGGTGAAGGACATCCTGCGCTGCAAATGGACGATGCTGCGCTCGACATTCATCGGGTTCATCGCCGGAGTGCTGCCGGGGGCGGGGGCCTCGCTTGGCAGTTTCATGGCCTATAGCGCGGAAAAATCGCTGGTGCGCGACAACTCGCAATTCGGCAAGGGCGACGTGCGCGGGGTGGCGGCGCCCGAAGCGGGCAACAACGCCGCCGCCGGCGGGGCGCTGGTGCCGATGCTGACGCTTGGCGTGCCCGGCTCGGGCACCACGGCGGTGCTGCTGGCGCTCTTGATGACGCTCAACATCACGCCCGGCCCGACGCTGTTTACCGACCGGCCTGACGTGGTGTGGGGGCTGATCGCCTCGCTGCTGATCGCCAACGTGGTGCTGTTGCTGCTGAACGTGCCGATGGTGCGCCTGTTCGTGCATATTCTCAGCGTGCCGCCCTGGGTGCTGCTGCCCGGCGTCACGATGATCTCGTTCGTCGGGATATTCTCGCTGTCGGGGTCGACCTTCGACCTGCTGCTGATGATCGGCTTTGGCGCCATGGGGTTTTTCCTGCGAAAACTCGATGTGCCGACGGTGCCGATCATCCTAGGCATCCTGCTGGGCAACAACATGGAAGATTCGCTGCGCCGCGCGATGGTGATTTCGGGCGGAGAATGGACCTACCTGTTTTCGTCGGGGATCGCGATTGGCCTGTGGGTGGCGGCGGTGCTTGGTTTTGTCGCGCCGATGTTCCTGCGCGGCAAGATCAGGAAACCGCAAGCCATCACTGACTGATGGCGACCCGCGTTCTGATCCCCAATGGCGCGATCGGGCTGGGCTTTGATGAAGCGGCGCTGTGGCGCGGTGTCGCGATGCGCCCCGACATCATCTGCGTTGATGGCGGCTCGACCGATTCGGGGCCGCATTACCTCGGGACCGGCACGTCGAAATATTCGCGCGCCTCGACGCGGGCCGAATGGCGGGTGCTGATGCAGGCGCGCGCCCATGCCGGGGTGCCGCTGGTCGTGGGCTCGGCCGGCACCTGCGGCACCGACGCCACGGTGGACTGGATGCATGACATCACGCGCGAGTTGGCGCGCGAGCTTGGCCAGGACCTGAAGGTCGCGCGCCTTTACAGCGAGCAGGACGGCGCGTCGCTTGCACGCGCGCTGGACGCGGGCCGGGTGACGCCGCTCTGGCCCGAACTGCCGATCTCGGCCGGGGTGCTGGGCGAGTGCACCCATATCGTCGCGCTGGCCGGGGCCGAGGCGATACAGGCCGCGCTGGAGACCGGCGCCGATATCGTGATCGCCGGGCGCGCCACCGATACCGCCTCGATTGCCGCGCTGCCCTTGATGCGGGGCGAAGATGCGGGCGCGGCCTGGCACGGCGCCAAGATCGGCGAATGCGGCGCGCTGTGCACGAGCAACCCGACGAGCGGGGTGATCGTGATCGACTTTGACGACACCGGGTTCACGGTGCGCCCGATGGCCGAGGGCGCGCGCGCCACCCCCGACCTGGTTGCGGCCCATATGCTTTACGAAAACGCCGACCCCGATATCTTGCATGAGCCGGGCGGGCATCTGGATGTGCGCGGGGCGATCTACGAGCAGGCGGACGAGACCGGCGTGCGGGTGACCGGCTCGCGCTGGGTTGGGTCGGGCGACTACACCGTCAAGCTGGAAGGCGCGCGGGCGGCCGGGCATCAGGCGTGCTCGCTGGTGCTGCTGCGCGAGCGGCGCTATGTGGAGCAGGCGCGCGCCTGGTGCGACCGGTTGGCAACCCACCTGGAAAGCGAGATACGCGCGCGCATGGGGCTGGAGCCCGACGCCTATGCGATGGAACTGCGCCGGATCGGGCAGGATGCGACCCTGGGGCCGCTGGAACGCGCCGCATCGGCGCCCTGCGAGGTCGGGGTGCTGGCGATCTTCACGGCCAGTGATCAGGCAACGGCGCTTGGGCTTGCCAAGCTGGCCAACCCCTTCCTGCTGCACGACCCGCTGAGCGATGACGAACCGCAGGCGACCTTTGCCTTTCCCTTTTCTCCGGTGGAATGGGACCGCGGACCGCTGCATGATTTCTGCCTGAACCATGTTCTGCATGTGACTGATCCCATGAAGCAATTTCGGCTGGAGGTCACCAATGTCTGAGCCGCGCATCGGCGATGTGGCGCGCAAGGTGCGCTCGAAAAACGCGGGGCCGTTCGTGCTGACGATCGATGTGTTTTGCGCCGATGCGGGCCGTTTCCGCGCGGTTTGCGACGCCCTGAGGACCGAGCGCATCGCTGCGCTGTTCGGGCAGGCGCCGGAGCTCGTGCGCCGGTTCGAGCTGGACAGGCTGAACGTGCTGAAGTTTTCCATGCCGCGCCCGGTGGTTCAGGGCAGCCGGGCCGACCGGGACATGCATGCCTCCGGGTGGGGCTGGCTGGTGGCGGAACTGCCGCTGCGCGAAGGCCGTTAGCGCAAAACGTTTGTGCACGTGCAGAAAAAACTTGCCGCAGTGCAAAAACTGACACAACATGCCGCGACCGTTGGCTGGAAAGGAAAACGAAAAATGGCGAAGGCGCAGTTTGTCTGGGACGACCCGTTCCTGCTGGAAGACCAGTTGAGTGAAGAAGAACGCATGATCCGCGATGGCGCGCGCGCCTTTGCCCAGGACAAGCTGGCGCCACGGGTGCGCGAGGCGTTTCGCAACGAGGTCACCGACCCGGCGATCTTTGCCGAAATGGGTGAAATGGGGCTGCTGGGGCTGACGCTGCCCGAGGAATACGGCGGGGCCGGGGCCGGCTATGTTTCCTACGGCCTGGTCACGCGGGAAATCGACCGCATCGACAGCGGTTATCGCTCGATGATGAGCGTGCAGTCGTCGCTGGTGATGTATCCGATCCATGCCTATGGCTCCGAGGAGCAGCGGCGCAGGTATCTGCCGGGGC
>JALSJL010000010.1 GCA_026989405.1 Marinosulfonomonas sp.
CTCGTCCAGCACCTCCAGCACCGCGCCGGCGGCATCCAGCCGCTCGCCCACCTCGGCGACCCGCTCATACAGCAGCTCGGGGCGCCTGATCTCCAGCGCGAACAGGTCGGGGCGCGTCTGGTAGCCGATCCGCAGCAGGTCGCGAAAGCCGCGGGTGATCAGCAGGAGCACGCGCTCGCCCTTGCGTTCGAGCAGCGCGTTGGTGGCGACCGTCGTGCCCATCTTCACCGCCCGGATGGCGCCCGGCGGGATCGCCTCGCCCGGCTCCAACCCAAGACTGTCGCGGATGCCCTGCACGGCGGCGTCCGGGTAGCGCTCGGGGTTTTCCGAAAGCAGCTTGCGGGTCTCCAGCGTCCCGTCCGGGCGGCGCGCCACCACGTCGGTAAATGTGCCGCCCCGGTCCACCCAGAATTCCCACGCGCCCTGCATCCTGTCACTCCCGTTTCATGTCCGACACAATCGGCGTCAGGATCCGGGCAATGTCAACCGCCTCGACCCACTCACGGGACAAATCTGCACGTGGCCGCTCCTCCCCCTCCGCCCGGCGGCGACGCGCCCCTCGCGTTCCTTTCGACAGCCCCCGAACCCACCCGGCCACCTGGTGCGGGCTGTACGAAACCGGTCACCCGCCATCTTGCGAAACGTACGAAACCGGGCCCCAGAACACGCGCATTAACCAGTTGTTCACCAGTTTCGTGCTCTTCGTTAACAGACTCGGGAGAATGGCATATGGTAGCACAAATCGACCGTCGGTTTCTTTCGGCCCGTCCGACCAAGCTCTGGCCTCGGATGTTGGCCTATGCCCTGTTCGAGGGGCGCCCGCTGACGACCCGCGGCCGGTGGATCAACCCGTTCGTGTTCGCAGGCTACCAGCTGTGGGGGGCCCTGCCCGCCGGCAGACCGCCCAGGGACCCGGTGTTCATTCTTGGCCTTGGCCGCACCGGCACAACCGTTCTCGGCATCATTCTTGCGGCTCACAAAGATGTCGGTTATCTCAATGAACCCAAGGCGTTATGGCATGCGGCCCTTGGCAATGACGACCTGATCGGTTCCTACTCGCGCCAGGCCGGCAGATATCGCATCACGGCGGCACAGGCGGGCGCACGCGCCATTCGCCACCTGCGTCGTTACCATGCGGCATATCGTCGGCTGTCGGGCTCCAGGCAGGTTGTCGAAAAATACCCCGAACTCCTTTTTCGCATGGACCTGCTCAACTCGGCCTTTCCGAAAGCGCGGAAAATACTGCTGATCCGGAATGGAAACGACACGTGCCAGTCAATACGAAACTGGTCGAAGAAAAACGCCATCAGCGCCGACGACTGGTGGGGGCGCGAGCGGCGAAAATGGCATGTCCTGTTGAATGAACTCGTGGCACCGGACCGGTTTTTCGAGCCAGCGCTTCCCGCCATTCGCGGGCTGCACCGCGACATTGACATGGCGGCCGTCGAGTGGATCGTCACGATGCGCGAAGCCATGCGCCTTCAGGCCGAAAACCCCGGTGAATTCCTGGTCGTGCGCTATGAAGATCTGACGAGAACCCCGCGTGCTGTGCTTTCCGATATGCTGGAATACTGCGATCTGCCACCGGACCCGGGCATGCTGGATTACGGCTCTGAAATTCTGCGCCCAGGCGTGCCCCATCCGCCCGCCAGGCTCCATCCCGCGCTGCAGCCGCTTTTCGATGAGACCATGTCATCTCTTGGATATGAAAGGATTATTTCGGAATGAGAATCCTGCAGATCAGCCACCGCCACCACATTGCCGGCGGCTCGGACGCCGTGTTTTTTGCCACCTGCGATCTGCTGCGCTCTGCGGGACACCAGGTCATCCCCTTTTGCATGAGCGACCCGGCAAACCAGCCGACACATTGGTCGGAGCACTTCCCGGAGGGCGCCGACACCTCTGCGCCCGTGTGGTCCGATGCCTTGCGGTATTTCTACAACCGAGACGCCCGCGAAAAGCTTGATCGGCTGCTCGCCGGTGCCGGACCGGTCGATGTGGCGCACCTTCACATTTATCATGGCAAACAGACCCCTGCGATCCTTCCGGTCCTGCGCCGTCACGGCATTCCCGTCGTGCAGACCCTGCACGAATACAAGCTGGCCTGCCCGGTCTACACGCTGGAACGCAACGGGCAACCTTGCGAACTTTGTGTCACCGGCAGCGCGCTGAATGCCCTGCGCCATCGTTGCAAAGACGGCTCTGTCCTGCGCTCTCTGGTCATGCTGTCCGAAATGGCCACATCGCGGCTGCTGGGCGATATCCGCCTGGTGGACCGCTTCATCTGCGTCAGCGATTTCCAGCGCCACATCATGAAACGCGCCGGCGTGCCTGCGCGCAAGCTTTTGACGTTGCACAATTTTCTTGACCTTTCTGGCGCCAGGCCGGCGCCCGATCACGGGGGCTATTATCTTTACTTCGGCCGGATTGAGGCCCTGAAAGGCATAAGCACGTTGATCGACGCGTTCGCGGACGGCACCCGCAGGCTTGTGGTCGCCGGCACTGGCAGCCTGGCCGCCGAGGTTGAAAACCGCGCAGCCCAATCCCGGCATATCGACTATCGCGGCTTCCTCAGTGGTCGGCCGCTTGCCGAACTGATCGCCAAGGCGAAAGCCGTGATCGTGCCCTCGCAATGGTACGAAAACTGCCCGATGAGCATCCTGGAGGCCAAGGCGCATGGACGCCCCGTCATCGCCGCGGAAATCGGCGGCATTCCAGAGCTTGTCCAGAGCGGCCAGGACGGGTTTCTTTTCGAACCGGGGAACGTGGCCTCGCTGGTAAGCGCCCTTGACAGATTTGAGGGGTCTGACCATGCGGCAATGGCCGCTGCTGCCCGAACAGATGCCGAGCAACGGTTCTCGGCCGCCGGGCATCTTGAGAAACTACTGGAACTCTACACAAGTCTCAGCCCATCTCCGCAGCAAACGTGGGTTGAAGCACCACTGGTGTCGCAAGCCGGCTAGGCTTCGGCGGCGGCCACAT
This sequence comes from Marinosulfonomonas sp., assembly GCA_026989405.1. GTDB lineage: Bacteria > Pseudomonadota > Alphaproteobacteria > Rhodobacterales > Rhodobacteraceae > JAJRUE01. The sequence continues at coordinate 2,983 of JALSJL010000010.1, forward strand.
CAGGGTTCGAGTTGCATTGCCACTGTCCGCGCGTCATATACTGGCCTGAAACCGGAGGCGCGGATGAATAACTATCTGGAATTCGAAAAACCACTGGCAGAAATTGAGGGCAAGGCCGAAGAGCTGCGCGCATTGGCACGGTCCAATGAAGAGATGGATGTCGAAAAAGAGGCCGCGGCGCTGGACAAGAAGGCCGAGATTCTGCTGCGTGACCTGTACAAAGACCTGTCGCCCTGGCGCAAATGTCAGGTTGCGCGCCATCCGGACCGGCCACATTGCAAAGACTATATCGAAGAATTGTTTTCCGAGTTCACACCCTTGGCAGGCGACCGGAATTTTGCTGACGACCTGGCTGTCATGGGTGGTCTGGCGCGCTTTGATGGAACGCCCGTCATGGTGATCGGCCATGAAAAAGGACACAACACCAAGACCCGGATAGAACGCAATTTCGGCATGGCCCGCCCGGAAGGATACCGGAAGGCGATCCGGCTGATGGCGTTGGCTGACAGGTTCGGGTTGCCGGTCGTTACATTGGTCGACACGGTTGGCGCCTACCCCGGCAAGGGTGCCGAGGAACGGGGCCAGTCAGAGGCCATCGCGCGGTCGACCGAAATGTGCCTGCAGGTAAAGGTGCCGCTGGTATCGGTGATCATCGGCGAGGGCGGTTCGGGCGGCGCGGTGGCATTGGCCACAGCGAACCGTGTCGAAATGCTGGAGCATTCTGTCTATACCGTCATCAGCCCCGAAGGCTGCGCATCGATCCTGTGGAAAGACGCCGAAAAAATGCGTGAGGCCGCTGAAGCTCTTCGCCTGACTGCGCAGGATCTGGAAAAACTTGGTGTTGCTGATATGGTGATCCCTGAGCCATTGGGGGGCGCACAACGCGACCGATCCGCAACCATTGCGGCGGTCGGCGAGGCGATCGGCGACATGCTCGGGGAACTGACCCCGAAAAAACCTGACCAGTTGCTGAAAGAACGCCGGCAGAAATATCTCGAAATCGGGTCGGTCGGACTTGCCGCGTGAGAATTCAACCTTGGAGCAACAATCATCTGGAGAGTTCGTAAATGGATCTGCTCGAATCCGTCGCCGACGATCTTGCCCGCCAAGCGCTTGCAATCATCGGCATGTCTCATGACGATAAACTGATCAAGGAAATGGCCGAAGTCATGGGGTCTTCTTCTTCGACACTTCAGGAAGCATTTCTGACGGCTGTGCGGATCCGCAAGGCGGAAACCCGTGCGCTGCACACATTGCAGGAATTCAAGGCAAAGCAGAAAGCCTGACGGCCCGCCCAAAGCGCGCCGCACTCCTCGCGGGCTCAGAGAGTTTCATCGGCCTTCGGCTTGAAGCCAGCTTCTTCCAGCAAGCGGTCAGATGCCGTTTCAATGGCGTTTTCCAGTTCGGCCATGAATTCATCTTTCGGCTTGCCGGCTGGAATGCGCGGCAAGAACTCGACAACGGCCAGCCCGGGCTTGCGATAGACCCCGCGCTTGGGCCAGAATACGCCGACATTGGTCGCCGCCGGCACGCAATCCAGCCCGGTCTGTTCGTATAGCAACGCGGTTCCGATCTTGTAGGGCGCCCTGACGCCTGGTGGAATGCGTGTTCCCTGCGGGTAAATGACAAGCTGCCCACGCAAGTTCTTGCCGCTTTCAACGTCTTCCATCATCTTCGTTATCGCTTTGCCGCGCTTCCCCCGGTTGACCGGCACGTTGCCCATTCGTGTGCCGAAAAAATGAAATATCGGCATGCGGTGCAGCTCTTGCTTGATGATGAAACGAGGGTTCCATGCAACGCTTACAATTATCACCACATCCAGAAACGACTGGTGTTTTGCAGCAATGAGAACCTCATCCGTCGGCACTTCGCCGCGGACTTCCGTCTTGAGTCCGGTCATCCACCCCAATGTCCAGCGCACATAGCGCGCGTAGGTCTTGATATAGGCATAGACCGCCTTTCGGCTGAAGACCGCAGCGGGAAGAAAGACCAGCGCCATCAGGGGCATCATTGCATACATCTGAACGGAAAAGGCCAGCGATCTGACCCATTGCACGGCATAGCCCATCAGGTGAACTCCTTCAGCGCTCGAAACGCCGCGATTCTGGTGGCCACGAAGGCGACAATGGCCGTCACCGGAGGGATCAGGAACAGCCACAGCCATTCAGCACCCTGAAACCGCAGTCCGGTCAGGAACCCGGCACCCTGATCTGCGCCGGGCAAGACCATCAGGGCCGCAGCCCCCAGGATCACCCCGGCAAGCGCACCGCCCAGACTGCGCAGGGTGAACCGGCGCACGAAGGCGCGGACGATGAACGTATCACGCGCACCGACGAGGCGCAGAACGCGAATGACCTCCCGATTGGCCGCAAGCGCCGAATTTGCCGCGAGCGCGATCATGGCGCCGGTTGCCATCGTGATCAGAACGATGGCCACAAGCCCCAGCAGCCGCAGCCGGGAAGCCGCCTCGACCAGCGGTTGGCGCCAGCGGCTGTGGTCATCCAGAACAGCCCCGGGGGCCTCGGCCGACAACCGCAACCGCAACCCTTCTGTATCAATACCCGCGTCATCTTCGACGATTTCCACAAGCTGGGGGATGGGCAGGCTTTCCAGTGGCAGGCCGGGGCCAAGCCAGGGCTCAAGCAATGCGCGTTCATCGGCCTCATCCAGCACCCGAAATGAAGACACACCGGGGGTCGTGCGCAAGACACGCTCTACCGCCGCTGTCTGGATCGTCATTTGATCAACCGGGGCCGAGATCCGCACTGTCACGGCCCGGGCCAGTTCGGATGACCAGCGCTCTGCCAGGCGCCCGGTGGCCAGGGACAGCGCAAGGGCAAATACCGCAAGAAAGGCCATGGCCGCCGCGGTAAACTGAGTGAGCCTGGCGGTGAAGCCGGACGGCGGCACCACACGGTCTGCGCGGCTGAGAAAGGCGTCCGGGATCGCCGGTCTTGCAAACTTGCTCACAGATCCGCCCCGGCTGATGTCAACTGACGATCCCTGATCCGCAACACGCGCGCGGACACGTTTTTCTTGGCCGTCCGAATGAGGTTCAGGTCGTGTGTGGCGATCAGAATGGTCTTTCCCATCTTGTTCAGTTCGATCAGCAAATCGAGCAGGCGCTGCGACATTTCCCAATCTATGTTTCCTGTCGGCTCATCCGCAATGATGACTTCGGGCGACATGATGACCGCGCGGGCAAGCGCGGCCCTTTGGCGTTCTCCGCCCGACATTTCGGGCGGCAGGGCGTTGGCGCGGTCAGACAACCCCACCCAGCTCAGCAACTCTTGCAGGTGATGCGCCTCATTGTCTCGTGCCGAAACCTCAAGAGGCAACAGGATGTTGTCAGAGATCGAAAGGTGATCGAGAAACCGGCAATCCTGATGGACAACGCCAATTCTGCGGCGGGCATAGGCAATGGCATCCCGGTCCATTTCGGCAAGATCCTTGCCAAAAATGGCGATATGCCCGGAGGTTGGCACAAGGTCTGCGTAGCATAGCTTCAGCAGTGTTGTCTTGCCGGCCCCGGATGGTCCAGTCAGAAAATGGAACGACCCCGGCTGAAGGTTCATGTCGATATGCGACAAAAGTTCTCTGCCGTCGTAGCCATAAGATACATCTGAGAGTTGAATCACGCCTGAAACCGCCTTTTCCTGCCGCGACAGTTTTGCCTCAGCCGCCGCGCTGTTTCAATCGGTTGCCTTGCAAAAGCTTGGATTGTTTACCCGGCTTTGTTAAAAACCGGAAAAAAGAAGCAGAAACCCGGGTTCAGGCACCAAATACACGGCTGGAATTACGGAAAAAATTTTGAGGTAGCAGCGATGCGATTGATTTGTCCGAACTGCGGAGCCCAATATGAGGTGGATCCGGGTGTCATTCCCGAGACCGGCCGTGATGTTCAATGCTCGAATTGTGGCCACTCCTGGTTCCAAAAGCACAGCCAGAATGGTGAAGAGGCAAAGCCTCAGCCGGCGCAAGCCGGCACTCCTTCCGACGAGGATGCGCAACACCAGGATGCTGACAACGCCAAGAGCACC
>JALSJL010000011.1 GCA_026989405.1 Marinosulfonomonas sp.
CATGGACGAACCCGATTGACGCCAAATGCGCGCACAGGCTTTGCCACGCCTCATCGAACGACCGGCACGCCCCGAGATCGGAAAGGCACGCGGCCACCGGATACGGCGCGCCGCTGCTGGCGGCAAATTCCTCGCGCTGCGCGTGGCGGCGCCGGTCGTCGCGCTGTCGTTGCTGCCAGAACAAGGCCACCGCCTGCACCGTGCGCGCAACCCCCAGACGCTCGCGGATCGCCGCCAGATGGGTTTCCACCGTTGAAACCGTGATCCCGTCATCGGCGGCCACCTCGGCCGCGCTGCGGCCATGGGCGATCTGGCGCAGGATATCGCGCTGACGTTCGGTGAGCTTTTCAAATGCAGGGTCGAAATCTCCGAGCGGGCCCATGGTCATGACCTCCAATGAATTTTACAGTAAATGACCGCCAATCTAGCTGTTTCCACCAATTCCGTCAAATCGTGGCGCAGCCTAGTCTGACCCGGGAAATGACCCGAAAACCCCGCCCGGACCCGGCGCGGGCGAACGGGTGCCTGAAAACCGGAGTATCCCATGCGTATCGTCAAGACCCCCTGCACCGCCGCCGTTTCCCTGCTGGCCCTCGTGGCCTGCAGCCCGACGGCTCAGCCTCCTGCCGGCGGGCCACCGCCGCCGCCGTATCTGATCGGAACCGGGTTTGGCACCAATGTCACAACGCAGTTTGACATCGCAACCGGGGAAGTGACGCTGACCGCCACCGGAGAGCCCCCCGTCACCATCACCAACCTGTTGTCAGCCGATCCGAACATCCGCGAATACCGCAACGGTGGCGGCGCCGGACCGCTCGGGTTTTCTTCGGCCATGACGACACATTCCACATCGTCGGGTTTCAGCTCCGGCAGAAGCCAGGTCTATTTCACCGGCGTCGGATCGCCCGCGGTGTTTGCCGGGGCCAGAATCACCCGGACGAACCCAACGCAGGTGCCGGCGGCCGGGTCCGCCAGCTACGCCGGAAACTACACCGGCTACCTGATCGACGAAGCAGATGGCAGCCTTCAGGCGATCATTCGCGGCAACGCGGCGCTTACGGCGAATTTCGCCGGGGGGGCGACGATCAGCGGCACCATCGACAGCCGCTCGGACGGCACCAGCACCTATGGTGACATCACCCTGAACCCGGCGGCGATTTCATCCTCCGGCGCGTTTGCGTCTTCCGGCAACACGACGTCGGGCGGGGGCCGCCAGGGGGCGCTGGTCAATCAGACCGTGGCCGCGGACGGGCGGTATGACGGCTTCCTGCTGGGCAATTCGGCAGACCGGGTTGTCGGGATCGTCAATCTGGACCATTCCAGCGCGACGCTTCCGCTGACCAGCTACCAGGAATTCGGCGCCTTCAGCGGGCAGTAGTCAGGCCCGGTCGCCGTCACCACCCGGGCGGGCCTCGGCCTTTTTCTCCCAGCGCCCGCTTTCCTGTGACCAGTATTGCGCCGCACAGCCGGCCGCGGTCAGCGCCTTCCACTGGCCGCGCGCCGCCTCCAGCGCGCCCGGATCGTTGCCGTCGAACAGCACGCAGACCCGCTCCAGCGCGTTGGCTTCCTCGGCGCTGACCGGCGCGCCGTCCACCGCCATCAGGCAAGCCGCGCCGTTGGGGTTTTCGGTGCCCTGCGTCAGCAGGATCGGCTGCGCGGCATCGTGTTCGCCGCCCGCCAGCCCATGCGCCAGGAACGCCTCATCGCCGGTCAGCCACAGCTTTTCGTCCAGCCATTGCAGCCGCTCCGCATCGGTGCCGCGCACGATCACCCGCCAGCCGGCGGCGCGCGACTTTTCCAGCAGCATCGGCAGCGTCGCTTCCAGCGGGCTGCGCGTCAGGTGGTAGAAATAGACCTCGCCCATCCGCCCGGCCCGTCAGCCCTCGAACCTGTCTGCAATCAGCCGGTTCAGCGCCAGAACGCCCCAGCCCGTCGCCCCCTTGGGCGCCACGGCGGTGTCTTTCTTGACCAGCGCCACCCCGGCGATATCCAGGTGGATCCAGGGCATTTCGTCCTTCACGAAGCGCTTGAGAAACTGCGCCGCGGTGATCGAACCGGCCGGCCGGCCGCCCACATTCTTCATGTCGGCAAGGTTCGATTTCAGCAATTCGTCATAGGCCTGCCCCAGCGGCATCCGCCAGGCGCCCTCGCCCTCGGCGGCGGCCGATTTCAGAAAGGCGTTCGCCAGCTTGTCATCGTTGGAAAACACGCCGGCATTCTCATGGCCCAGCCCGACGATGATCGCCCCGGTCAGCGTCGCCAGGTCGATCATGCCCACGGGGTCGAATTTTTCCTGCGCATACCACATGATGTCGCACAGCACCAAACGCCCCTCGGCGTCGGTGTTGATCACTTCCACCGTGTCGCCCTTCATCGTCTTGACGATGTCGCCGGGGCGCTGCGCCCGTCCGTCGGGCATGTTTTCCACCAGCCCGACCACGCCCACCACGTTGGCGCGCGCCTTGCGCAGGGCCAGGGTCTTCATCACGCCCGAGACAACGCCGGCGCCGCCCATGTCCATGGTCATCTCTTCCATGCCCGCGGCCGGCTTGATCGAAATGCCGCCGGTGTCGAACACGACCCCCTTGCCGACCAGCGCCAAAGGCTTTTCCTTGCCGCCCCCGGACCATTCCATCACCACGACCTTGGACGGGCTCTCAGAGCCTTCGCCAACCGCCAGCAACGTGCGCATCCCGAGCTTTTCAAGCTCCTTTTCCTCCAGAACCGTGACCTTCACGCCCAGTTTCTCCAGCGCTTTCAGGCGGTTGGCAAATTCCACCGTGGTCAGCACATTGGCCGGCTCGCTGACCAGATCGCGGGTAAAGAACACGCCTTCGGCCAGCGCCGCCAGTTCGCCCACCCGTTCCCGGGCGGCTTCGGGTTTGGCCAGCATGATCGTGACGGGCCCCTCGCCCGCCTTTTCCCGACTGGTCTTGTACTGGTTGAACGCATAGGTCCGCAGCGTCAGCCCCAGGGCGGTTTCCCACGCATGTTTCAGGTTGCCCAGCAACACCAGAAGCGGCTTGCCGGCCTTGCCCCTGGCAATGGCCGCCCCGGCCTTGCGGGCCTCCTCGGCACTTGCGCGCCGGTCCAGCTTGACGACCTGGACCGCGCTTGCCGCCATCCCCGCCGGGAACGCCATGTCGCGCGCTTCGCCCTGTTTCATCTTGCCAAAAGCCTCGCTTTCGACGAACCGGCCCAACGCGCCCTTGGTCAGCCGGTTGATCCGGCGCGCCGACGGGTTCAGCTTGCCATCGGCGCCGATATTGAGCGCCACGCGCCCCTCGAAATCGGCGATTGCATTGATGTCGGTTTCGGCAAAATCGGGAATGATCGGCGCGGTCATGGTCTTCCTTTCGGTTGAGTCATCCGCATTGGTATAGCCGCCGCGTGGCAATGGCCAGATATCAGTTTCACCTCACTCGGCAATACGGTAAACTGCGCGCCAGACAACGAGCAGATCATCGGGGCAAGGGCGTGGCAAGATTCGACAAATACCTGTTGTCGCAGCTGATCACCCTGTTCGGATTCTTCGCGCTGGTGCTTGTGCTGATCTATTGGGTCAACCGGGCGGTGATCCTGTTTGACCAGCTGATCGCCAACGGCCACTCGGCCATGGTGTTCCTTGAATTCAGCGCCCTGACCCTGCCCAATGTCGTCCGCCTCGCCCTGCCGATTGCCGCCTTTGCCGCTTCGGTCTATGTCGCCAATCGGCTGGCCTCGGACAGTGAACTGGTCGTGATGCAGACCACTGGCTATTCGCCCTTCCGGCTGGCCCGCCCGGTTCTGGTGTTCGGCCTTGTCGCGGCGCTCATGATGTCGGCGCTGACGCATTTTCTGGTGCCGACAAGCCTTGCCCGCCTGAAAATCCGCCAGGCCGAGATTGCCGGCAGCGCCACCGCGCGCCTGCTGCGCGAAGGCACCTTCCTGCACCCCGCGGCCGGGCTGACCTTTTATACCGCCCAGGTCGATGCCGATGGCACGCTGCGCAATATCTTCCTGTCCGATCTGCGCGACGATGAACTGCATACGACCTACACCGCGGGCGAAGCGCTCTTGTTGCAAAACGACGATGGCATGAACCTGATCATGCTCGATGGCATGGCGCAGGTGCTGAACACGCGCACCCAGTCCCTTTCAACGACCAGTTTTACCGAATTTGCCTTCAACATCGGCCCGTTGCTTGCGGTGACGCAATTCGGCGCGCCGACCCCGTGGGAGCTCACAACCCCCAGGCTGCTGCGCCCACCCCCCGGTTTGCTGGCCACGATCGGATACGCCCCCGCCTTCTTGAAAGTCACGGCGCATGAACGGTTTTCCGCGACGCTTCTGAGCGTCGTTGTCGCGCTGATCGGGTTTTCCTCGATCCTGCTTGGCGGGTTCAGCCGGTTCAGCCTGTGGAAGCAGGTGCTGCTTGGCATCGCCCTGCTGATCGTTCTGAAAACCATCGACAACTACACGGTCGCAGCCGCGCGCAAAAGCGGCGACTGGCCGCTTCTGTATCTGCCGGCAGCGCTCGGGTTCTGTCTGGCTGCGATCATGCTCTGGCTGTCGGACCGCCCCCGCGTGCGCGCCGTGCTGTCGGGAAGGCGGCTGGCATGAAGCTGTATCTGTATTTCGCCAAACGCTTTGGCTGGACGCTCATGTGGATGTTCTCGGTGTTCATGGTGCTGTCGGCGCTGCTGGAAATGATCGAGGTTCTGCGCCTGTTTTCCGATGCCGGGGTCGGCGTGCTCGAAACCCTGCGGCTCACCGCGCTCAGGGTGCCGGCGGGCCTGTATCAGATCCTGCCGCTGGTCGTCATCCTGGCGACGCTGACGATGTTCCTGAACCTGGCGCGCACGAGCGAACTGGTGGTGGTGCGCGCCGCCGGGCGCTCGGCGCTCAGCAACCTGTTGTCACCGCTGGCGGTCGCCCTGCTGGTCGGGGCGCTGGCGGTCGGGGTATTCAACCCGATCGTCGCGGCGACCTCGCGCCAGTATGACCTGCTCGAGGGCCGTTACCTGAAGGGCCGCGAGTCCATCCTGTCGGTCAGCAAGGAAGGGCTGTGGCTGCGCCAGGGCGACGATACCGGACAGGTCGTGATCCGGGCCAGCCGGGCCAACCGCGATGGCACGGTTCTGTCCGATGTCTCGTTCTTCGGCTTTGGCCCCGGCGGCAAGGCCAGCTATCGCGTCGAAGCTGCCGAGGCCAGGCTCGGCCCCGGCGCGTGGGAGTTGAGCCGGGCCAAGCGCTGGCGCTTTGACACCGGGCGCAACCCCGAGGCCAACGCCGAGCGCTTCGCGCGCCTGGCGATCCCGTCCGAGTTGACCCAGGATCACATTCGCGACGGGTTTGGCGAGCCGTCCTCGATCCCGATCTGGGAATTGCCGGCCTTCATCGACCGCCTGAAACAGGCGGGGTTTTCGGCGCGGCGCCACGAAGTGTGGTTCCAGACCGAACTGGCCCAGCCGCTGCTGCTGGTCACCATGGTGATGATCGGCGCGGGCTTCACCATGCGCCACACCCGCTTCGGGCGCACCGGCCTGATGGTGCTGTCGGCGCTGCTGATGGGGTTCGGGCTGTATTTTCTGCGCAACTTCGCCCAGATTCTGGGGGAGAACGGCCAGATCCCGGTTGTCATCGCGGCCTGGGCGCCGCCTTTGGCCGGGCTTCTCTTTGCGCTCGGGTTCCTGCTGCATATCGAGGATGGCTGAAAATGGGGTTTCGGGCGGTCCTGCTGGGTGTCTTGATGCTGTTTGCCGCGGCCGGCCAACTGGCGGCGCAGGCGGCCTCGCTGTTGGCCGACAGCGTGCAGATTGACGGCGACTCGGTGGTGACGGCCAGCGGCAACGTCGAGGTTCTCGCCGAAGGCGTCCGCCTGACCGCCAGCCGGATTTCCTATGATTCGCGCACCGACAAGCTGACGATCGAAGGCCCGATCGTCCTGTCGCAGGGCGGCAATTCGGTGATCCTGGCCTCTTCCGCCGAACTGGACTCGCAACTGCGCAATGGCCTCCTGCGCTCGGCGCGGCTGGTTCTGGACCAGCAGTTGCAGCTTGCGGCCATTGAAATCAGCCGTGTCGACGGGCGCTATACCCAGCTTTACAAAAGCGTCGCGTCCTCGTGCCGGGTCTGTGCCGGACGCCAACCGCTTTGGGAAATCCGCGCCGAAAAGATCACCCACGACCAGCAGGCCCGGCAGCTGTATTTCGACAAGGCCCAGTTGCGGGTCGGCGGGATTCCGGTGTTCTACATTCCGCGCCTGCGCCTGCCCGACCCGACCGTCACCCGCGCCACCGGCTTTCTGGTTCCCGACATCCGCACCTCGAGCCGCCTGGGGACAGGTCTGAAAATCCCGTATTTCATTGCCATCGGCGACTCGGTTGACCTGACGTTCACCCCCTACCTGTCGCCGGCCACCGCAACGCTCGAGGCGCGCTACCGCCAGGCCTTCCGGCGCGGCCGCCTGCAGTTTGACGCAGCCCTGACCAGCGACAACCTGCTGCCCGGCCAGTTGCGCGGGTATCTGTCGGGCACAGGCTCATTCAGCCTGCCGCAGGATTTCGGCCTGAGCTTTGACCTCAACCTGACATCCGACCCGGGGTATCTGCTGGAATACGGCTATTCGGGGAATGACCGCCTGGTGTCGAACATTTCGATCGACCGGACCCGTCCCGACCAGCACATCAGCGCAACCATCGCCAAGATAGAAACCCTGCGCGGCTCGGAACTGGCCATCGTCGACCAGCTGCCCGACTTTCTGGGCAGCGTCCGCCATGAAAAGCGCTTCTTCCCGGCGTCCATCGGCGGCCAGGGCAGTTGGGTGCTCGTCGCCGAACAGCATCGGCGGGTGTCCAATGCCGACCAGCTGGGCCGCGACGTCACCCATCTGGGCACGCGCCTGAACTGGGCGCGCAGCGACGTGTTCGGGCCGGGACTGGTGGGCAAACTGGGCGCAGAGCTTTCGGTGGATGCCTACCGGATCTCGCAAGACAGCACCTA
>JALSJL010000012.1 GCA_026989405.1 Marinosulfonomonas sp.
GCCCGGATGGAACCCGCGCATTGCTGCTCCATTTCCGCGACGAGATGAACGGCACGCTGTCGACATCCAGCCCCGAGCCGACAATGGCAGCCACCCAGGAACCCGCCCCGAGCCTTCCGAGCTTCTTTGGCAGTTCGGACAAGGTATCGCTCGCTTCGCAGTGCAACCAGGTCAGCCTGCTGACCAATTCCAACGGTGGCTTCACGACGAAAGTGTCGATGAGCGATCCCGAATTTACCCTGAACGAACAGTTTTGCCTGGCGCGCACCTATGCAATCGCGCGTGGCGAAGACCTTGCGCGCAAGGTGCAGGGGCTGACCCCACAGCAGATTGAAACCCAGTGCGATGCCTTCGGGCCGGCCATGAAGGACCATGTGGCAGCGCTTTCTCTCAAGCCGCGCGACGCGGTGATGCAGGATGTTTCCGGGTTCATACTCAAGACCGGCATGTCTCCGACCGAACTGGCCGGCACCGCGCGCATCTGCCTGTCGGTCGGCTACAGGACCGACAACATGGATGTCGCCATCGGCTCGGCCCTGCTGCTCACGGTTCTGGGCGAAAAACCCTACGCAGAGCTGATGGGGCACCATCTCGGGCTGGGCTTTGGCGCAAGCAAGCGCCCTGATCTGGCGCTGGCCTGGTATGAGATGGCGGTGGATGCCATCGAAAACGGTTCCGAGGCGGTGTTCGCTCCGGGCCAGAATGAACGCAGCAGCCTGATCCGCAAGGCCGCATATACGCTGAACGGCGCAAGCCCCGATACGCTTGACGGGTCCGCCCCTGCAAGTGCCCTGCCGACGTTTTCGGTCAACCAGTAGGTCGGCGCGATCCGATACAGGGTCTCAAACAGAACATCGCGATCCGGCCGGGCGAGCAGCGCCCGGCCGGCCGTTCCGTGCCCGTCTCTTTCCGGGAAAAAGCGGGCCGATTTTTGTCGCTGCAGCTTGTCGGCGCGCCGTTGCGCACCGGTTTGCCCGCCGAAACCCCCTGCGCTGCACCGGGGCCGGCAACGCAGCTGGCCCGTGCGTTTTTGGGGGCGTCGATTGATGCGGATTTTCCTCTTCACAACGGCTGCGCCAATCGCTATGTAGCGCCACACCAAGTCAAGGCAGTGCGGTCGTGGCGGAATTGGTAGACGCGCAGCGTTGAGGTCGCTGTGGGGTAACTCCCGTGGAAGTTCGAGTCTTCTCGACCGCACCATTTCCTGTCTCATGCCCCAAAGGGGCCCCGACGGGCGGGCGGGCCGCCCGAAGCGCAGTCGCGCGTTTGGGCCCTCCGGTTCGAGCTCGCCCGGTTTGCCTGCACCAGGACTTTCCATGTTCTCAGACCGATTTCGATATCCGGTTGTTTCAGGTCGCGGCCGGATTCTGCCGGTCCGGTTTTCTCTGTCATCGCGGCCACATGTTGCGCCTGAGGCGGACCAGGCAGGGCTCGCGGTTGTCTGAACCGGGATCACGAGCTGGCAGCATCGAGAACACTCACGAGCCGTCACGCGGTTTCACCTGGTGCGGCGGGCGCCACGCAGTCGCATGGCATTGGTAACCACCAACAACGAACTGACAGACATGCCAATGGCCGCGGCCCAGGGGGGCACAAGACCCAGAGCCGCAGCCGGAACCGCCAGCAGGTTGTATCCCGCCGCCCACAGCAGGTTCTGCTTGATGATCCGCCCGGTTTGCGATGCAAGATCAAAGACATCGGCAAGGCTGGTGAAATCCGATCCCAAGATGACGAAATCACTGGACTGGCGAGCCAGACCTGTTGCCCCCGAAAAGGAAACGGCCGCATCGGCGGCAGTCATCACAGGGGCGTCGTTGATGCCGTCACCGACCATGACAACCCGTTCGCCGTTTGCTTGCCGTTCCTGCACCCAGGCCAGTTTATCATCGGGCCGCAACCCGCCGATTGCAGTTTCCACGCCAATTTTCTGCGCCAGAAGCGAGACGGATTTCGGGTTGTCGCCGCTTAGAATCGCGATGGTCCCAATCCCGAAATCACGCAGGCTGTCGATGCTGTCGCGCACATGGTCCCGAAGTTCATCCTCGAAGGCGAACAGAGCCTGCGCGCCTTCGTCATGGCTCAGCGTGATGACGCTTCGGCCCATGGAAAGCTGCGCATCGCGTCAGGCTTGTGCCTCGGGCGAAAGCTGTGCCGGTCCGGTCAGGGCAAAGGCCTGACCGCCCAGCCGCCACCTTTGACCGTTGATTTCCGCCTGAACCCCCTGGCCCGGAAAATTGCGCACAGCGCAGGCGGGCGCATGTCCTGGCCCTGCGCAGACGCGGCGGCTTTCAGAGCATGAGCAAAGAGGTGCTCGGATTTCGCTTCAAGTTGTGCGGCAATCGCCAGGGCCTCGGTGCCGGATAGGTTTCCGGCCTGATATTGGGCAACCAGTGTCGGGCGGCCCCTTGTCAGGGTGCCGGTCTTGTCAAAGGCCACTGTGGTGGCTTTGGCCAGGGGCTCAAGCGCGGTCATGCGCATCGGCAGCACATTCAACCGCGCAAAGCGCCCGGCCGAAATTGACAGGGCGTCGGGGGTGGCCAAAGCCAGGGCGCAGGGGCATGTGACAATCAGAACCGCAATCAGATTCGGCAGCGCGCGGGCGGCATCATGCCAAAGCCAGAACCCAAGGGTCGCCAGCGCAATGATCAGAACCGCGCCCACAAACCAGGGCGCAATCCGGTCGGCGATCTGCGCATATCTTGGGCGATCGTTCAGCCCGCGGGCAATCATCTGGTGGATTTCCATCATCGTTGAATTGTCGGCCGTTCTGGTTGCCTCGATCTCGACGGGCTGGTCGACATTGCAGGCCCCGCCCACGATGAAATCACCGCGGCGGCGCAGCACCGGGATGGCTTCGCCGGTCAGCAGGGATTCATCGAAGGTGCCTGTTTCGGACAAAAGATGTCCGTCAACCGGGGCGTTTTCTCTTGGCAACAGGCGCAATGTATCACCGGGGCGCAGGTCCAGCACGCTGACCTGTTGCGCATTGCCGTCCGGCCCGACCCGCTGCGCTGTGCGGGGCAGGATCTTCAGGGTGGCATCGAGCGCGTTGGCTGACTTCATTCGACCGCGCAGTTCCCATGTGCGGGCCAGCAGCACGAAAAAAATGAACATGACGATGGAATCAAAGTAGACGTCCCCACGGCCGACGACCGTCGCAACTGCGCTGCCGATCCAGGCGGTTGACAGCCCCAGGACCACGGGCACATCCATGCCTAGCTGCTTGTGTTTCAAATCGCGCCATGCACCGCGAAAGAAGTCCTGCCCGGAATAGGCCATCACGATGGTCACAACCGCAAGCATGAACCAACGTCCAAGGCTTTCGAACAACGGATAGTTGCCGACAGCATCCGGCCCGCCGATCCAGTAACTGGCGATCTGAAAGGACACCACCGGCATCATGAGAAAGCCTGCGAAGATCAGTCGCTCGATGCTGCGGTGCCGTTGTTCGAGCAACAGTTGCTCTCGTCGTGTCGGATCGAAAGGGTGGGCCGTGAACCCGATGTCTGCAACGGCCGCCAGAATTGTGCTGAGCTTCAATCGGTCCGGGGCCCAGGTCACACGGGCCTGGTGGCTGTTGGCGTCGATCTGGACATCAACTATGCCGTCAAGTTTGCGCAGGTGCTGTTCGTTCAGCCACAGGCAGGCCGAACAGCGGATGCCTTCAAGGATCAGTGAGGCTTCGAGGTTTTCGCCGGCCTTGCGCACAAAGGTCTCTTGCACCTTGGGGTGATCGTAGACGCTCAGGGGCGTGTCGGTTTCTGCACGCTGCGGGATGGTGTCCTGGCGGTCGGGTCGGCCACGGTAGCGGTAAAAATCATCTAGCCCGGTTTCGACGATAGACTTGGCAACCGCCACGCAGCCGGGGCTGCAAAAGCAGCGGTTTCGCCCCAGAACTTGCGTGGGTATGTCCGTATCGGGGGGGATCGTCAGATTGCAGTGATAGCACTCCGAAACGGTCTTGCCTGTCTCTACCGCCATGGGTATCGGAGCGATCTATTCCGGGACAACGACGCGACCTTTGGCAGAGAAATAGGCGGACAAGGCCTTGATTTCCTCGACCGTCAGCGACCCGGCAATCAGGCGCATGCGGGAATAGACGTCATTGTTGCGGTATCCTGCCTTGAAATCCATCATGCTGCGCATCAGGAAGTCTGGCGACTGGCCGGCCAGAGCGGGAAAGTCGGGGAAATCGCCCTGACCGCTGGCGCCGTGGCATACGCTGCAGGGCGGGATCAGCCTTGCCGGATCGCCCAGAAGATCCAGTGTTTCGGCCGCCTCCAGCGCTGCGGTTTCGGCGGTTGCCTTGCGTGCCGGGGGCGGTGCGCTTTGTGCGTAGAAGCTTGCGATGTCGGCCATGTCCTGATCGCTCATTTCCTCGACGACATAGGCCATCAGTTCACCGCGCCTGGTTTGCGACAGTTTTCCGTCGCGATAGTCCCGCAGAACCTTGTAGACATAGCCCGCCGGATGCGCGCTCAGGCTGGGCCAGGTGTCATTGGCTGAAATGCCGGTTGCGCCGTGACAGGTGGCGCATTCCAGCTGCTCGTTGAGCAAGGCGCCGCGCTGAGGGTCGCCGCTGCGCAGCAAATTCAGAGTTTCGGCGGTCCAGGCGACATTGCTCGACGGACCGGTGTCGTCCTGGGCTGCAGCCGGACCGAGCGCGGCCGCCAAGCACATTGCTGCCCCGAAAATGGCGGAGTGGCGGGAATGCTTCATGTCACTCTCCAAATCCGTAAGGGATTGTCTCGGGCGCCCCGAGAAAGGCAAGTTGCAGCAACGGATAGCCATAGCTTGCCAACATGTAGACCAGCATCGCCCAGTTCCAGAAAGCCAGAGAGTTCAACAGGTTCGGAACCCGCAATGGCAGTCGGACGGCGGTGCCAAAGACCACTTGCGGGATGGCAGGCAGGCGCTCGGAAAAATGCGAGCGCACCAGCACGACCATGAACAACATCGCCGACAGCGTCAGCATGACCGCGCCTGTGAACACCACCACCTCGTAGGGGTTCCACAGCGCGTTCAGGGCCTCGCCATAGGGCAACGTATCCACCCGGCGCGGCTGGCCCAACAGGCCCAGAACGTGCCACGGCATCGTGGTGATCAGCATCCCCCCGAACCACAGCCACAACTGCCAGAGCGCCAGCCGTGTGCTTGCAAGCCTGCGCCCGGTGATGCGCGGCCAGGCCCAGTAGGCCACCGCGAAATACATGATCACCGAGGTGCCGCCAAATATCAGGTGGAAGTGCCCGGTCACCCATTGCGCGTTATGGATCAGCGCATTCATCTGATAGGACGCGTTGATCACCCCGCCGAAACCTCCGGCTGTCAGCATCAGCATCGACAGCATGGTTGCCAGCGTCATCGGATTGTTCCACCGGATTTTCGCGATCCAGCCAAACAGCCCCCGGCCACCGCGCAGGCGGCCCGAAAGCTCAAGCGTTGCGAGGATTGTAAAGCCGGTGATGAATGTCGGAACCGCCACCATGAACGTGCCGAACATGTGCAGGAGCTTCCAGCCAGCGGCCTGTTGCGGGTCCATATACAGGTGATGGAATCCGATCGGCACCGAAAAAATGAACAGCATGACGAAAGCCACGCGGGCCAGTTCATCGGAAAACAGCTTGCCCCCGGATTCGCGCGGCATGATCGTGTACATCGCGATATAGGCCGGGATCAGCCAGAAATACACGATGGCATGCAGCGTCCAGGAAAAGAAGGTGCGCGCCAGGCCGGGGTCGATTGTGTCTACCCAGCCCAATTTCACCGGCAGGATCTGGAAAAGCACCTCAAGCGTTGCCCCCATCGAGGTCCATAGCCACAAGAGGGCGTTGATGGTCGTGCCGAACATCACCAGCGGAACGGCCATTCCCGGGTTGGCGCGTCGCCACCGCATCATGGCGACAATCATGTCAACGCACCAGAACCAGGAGCCAACGAACAGCAGCGCCGCGCCAAGGTAAAATGCCGTCACGGCCATTTCCGGCGGGTAGAACGTTTACATGACCGAAGCCTGTCCCAGCAAACGCGGCACGGCGGCAATCAGCGTTCCGGCAAGCGCGATGGCAAAGCCGGTCCAGGAAAACAACGGCGACCAGACATCCTGCTTCAGTGAATGCAGGGCGGCGAAATACCCGAAGCCCATGATGAAGAACGTGGTCAGCACATAGGCCATCAACACGCCGTGGGTGGACACCGAAGCATAGTAGATTTCACGGGACTCGGCGGCCGGAAACAGGTTGCTGCGCTCGGCCACCTGATACAGCCCCATCGGAATGGCTGCCGCAAAGGCCGCGAAGCCGGCCCACATGTTGGTCAGTCCCAGCCTTTTTGCATTCCGTGCGTAGGCCGGCGCGCCGGCGTCTGATGCGGTCATAGCTTGAATTCCCTGGCTGGAACGATCCGGACGTTCCCGAACATGTAGGCGTGGCCCATGCCACAGAAATCATGGCAGAGCATGGGGTAGTCACCCAGGTTGTTCAGGGTGGTTGTCACTTCGGAAACATACCCCGGGACCAGCATCAGGTTCAGGTTTGTCAACGGGATGTAGATGCCGTGCAACACGTCGAAACTGGCGATCCGAAGCTTGAACGGCTCACCCTGAGGCAGAACGAGTTCCTGGGGATAAAACCCGTATCGGGCGGCCACCATCGTGACGACCAGCATGCCGTCGGCATCCCTTTTGATCCCGATATTCCGTTCCGAGAATTCGTCGCCGCCGACGCCGGTTGCCAGGTGCAGTTGGGCCGAGTCGATCACCTCGACATTGCTGGGCGGGTGCCAGCCCTGGGCCGCATAGTAGATCTGGATGCCCCAGGCCATCACCACGATGCCCGCGACCATGAATATCCAGCGCTTTTCGAGTTTTCGATGTGGAATGCCATGCCTGTGCCCCTTAGGGTCGAGACTCAATCAAGTCCACCATAGGATTGTAGCAGCCAGCGCGACAGCTGACAGGAAGTTTCGAGCCAGTTTGTCATAG
>JALSJL010000013.1 GCA_026989405.1 Marinosulfonomonas sp.
GACGAACCGCGTGCCCTCCTTCATCTGCGCATCGAACAGGCCCAGGCCCGGATCCAGCCCGATCAGCGTCTTGCCGTCGCCCTGTTCGACAAACAGAAGCAGCATGATGAACAGCGCCACGACGCCACCGGCATAGCCCATCGCCATGCCCGAGCCCGAGATCTGGCCGACCTCGTGTTCATCCCCCAGGTTGGGCAGCATCGCGTTGACGAAGATCAACGAATATTCCGCGCCGATCATGCCGATGCCGAAGGCAAGCAGCGATATCCAGATGGTCGAGCCATCCGGCAACATCCACCACAGCGCCCAGGTGCCGGCGACATAGAGCACCGAAAAGGCGACGATCCACGGAATGCGCTTGCCGGTGTTGTCGGCAAACGCGCCCAGCACCGGCGCGGTGAAGGCGATGAACAGCCCGGTCAGCGTCTGGCCCAGAGACCAGACACTTTGCGCGCGCGCGTCGGCGACGTTCTCGGCAAGCCCGGTTCCCAGGAAATAGTTGGTGGCGACGGATGCAAAATACGGGCCGAAAACGAAGGTCAGGATCAGCGTGTAGAACGGCTGGCTGGCCCAGTCGAAGAAATACCAGCCCCAGATCCGCTTGTGCGGTGATATCGTCGTCATGCTCGCAGCCCCGATCAATTTGCCCGATAGAACAGGGAAAGTCGGGGCGGCGCAAGGCCCGGCTCGTGTTTCAGTCTCGCGCCGGGGGCCAGGGGCGCATGTTTTCGGCGTCGCTCCAGGCCTGCACCCAGTCGGGCAGGGGCGGGCTTTCAGGGGCGATGCCCATGGCGGTTGCGACCTCGGCGGGCGGCACGATCCCGTTCTGGCCGGTGACGGCGGTGCGATAAACCGCCTGTGTCGTGCATTGGCCATCCATGGTCCACATCGACTGGTCCAGATACAGGAAGCGCTTGTCCCAGCCGATCATCCGGCTGCGCATTTCGACCTTGTGAAAAACCCGGATGCGGCGACGATACCGCACGGTGACACCGGCGACCGTCATCCCCCAGCCGTGCTTGCGCAAGGCGGCGATCAACCCGATGCGCCGCGCCATTGGGATACGGCCGAGATCGAACAGGGTGAGCGTGCGCCCGTTGTTCAGTTCGAGCCACGGGTCGAGATCCCACGGCCAGCACATGTGCGTCGACACATGCACACCGGTGGGCGGCAACGGTGGGTCGTTGCGGTGGGCAAACAGCTCTTTGGCCATGCGGATGAAGGGATACATTCGGCTCTCCGGGTTATGCGCCCGTTAGAAAACGTGCAGGCAGCGCATGCAAGAGCAAACGCCGCGTCAGGTGCCCCTTGTCTTGGCGAGCCGTCGCCCTTAGGTGTCGTTGCGACCCGAAACGCGGAAACTGGACACATGACTTCGATTTTTCAGATACTGATGCTCATACTGGACATCGTCTGGTTCATCCTGATTGCCCATATCATCATGAGCTGGCTGATCACATTCCAGGTGCTGAACCTGCGACAGCCACTGGTGGCGCAGCTGTGGTATGGGCTGAACAAGCTGCTTGAGCCGATCTATCGGCCGATCCGACGGCTGCTGCCGGACCTTGGCGGGCTGGATCTCGCTCCGCTGGTCGTGCTGATCGGCATCTACGCGCTGCGCATCATCCTGATCAACAACGCGGCCGCTTTCTACTGATCGATACGCGCGCCGCGCGGGCGGATGCCTCCGGCGGGGATATTTGTGCAAAGAAGAAGCCCGCCTGTTTGGGCTTGTTCACCGATTCTTCATGTGTGAAGAGTTGGCTGATGAGCAGCAACAACAAATCGACCTGAACAAGCCATGCCCCCGGCATCCGAGCTTCTTTCCTCTGTCTTCGGGTTTTCCGAGTTCCGGCCCGGTCAGGCCGAGATTGTCGAGGCCATAGCCGCCGGCGAGAACGCGCTGGCGATCATGCCCACCGGTGGCGGCAAGTCGCTGTGCTTTCAGTTGCCGGCACTGATGCGCGACGGGGTGACGGTTGTCATTTCGCCGCTGATTGCGTTGATGCGTGATCAGGTGCGCGCGTTGAAAGAGGCCGGGGTGGACGCCGGGGCGCTGACCTCGGGCAATACCGATGAGGAGACCGCCGAGGTCTATGCCGCGCTGAACGACGGGCGGCTGAAGCTGCTTTACATGGCGCCCGAACGGCTGGCGTCGGGGGGCACGCTCAACCTGTTGCGCCGGATCGGGACGTCGCTGATCGCGGTGGACGAAGCGCATTGCGTGTCGCAATGGGGCCATGACTTTCGCCCGGACTACCTGCGTATAGGCGAGCTGCGCCGCGCGCTGGCGGTGCCGCTGGCTGCGTTTACCGCCACCGCCGATGAGGAAACGCGCGATGAGATCATCGCGAGGCTGTTTGATGGCGCGCCGCCGCGCGTGTTCCTGCACGGGTTTGACCGCCCGAACATTCGCCTGGCCTTTGAGGCAAAGAACTCCCCGCGCAAGCAGATCCTGGCATTTGCCGACGCGCGGCGCGGCCAGAGCGCCATTGTCTATTGCGGCACGCGGGCCAAGACCGAAACCCTGGCGCGCGCCTTGCGTGAAGACGGGCATTCGGCCTGCCATTACCACGGCGGGATGGAGGCGGCCGACCGGCGCGAGGTCGAGCGGCGCTTTCAGCGTGAGGACGGGTTGATCGTGGTGGCCACGGTGGCCTTTGGCATGGGTGTCGACAAGCCCGATATCCGCTGGGTGGCCCATGCGGACCTGCCGAAATCGATCGAAGCCTATTACCAGGAAATCGGGCGCGCCGGGCGCGATGGCGCGCCGGCGGATACGCTGACGCTTTTTGGCGCCGATGACATCCGTTTTCGCCGGACCCAGATTGACGAAAGCCCCGCGCCCGCCGAGCACCGGTCGGCCGAACACGGGCGGCTGAACGCGTTGCTGGGCCTGGCCGAAGCGCAGAAATGCCGTCGGCAGGTGCTGCTGGAATATTTCGGGGAAACAGCGCAGCCCTGCGGCAACTGCGACCTCTGCGCCGACGCACCCGAACTGTTCGACGCAACAACCGCAGTGCGCAAGGCGCTGTCGGCGATACTGCGCACCGGCGAGTATTTCGGCGCGGGCCACCTGATCGATATCCTGACCGGCAATGAAACCGACAAGGTGCGCCAGCGCGGCCATGACAGCTTGCCGACTTTTGGCGTGGGGCGCGAGTATGACCGGCGTCAGTGGCAGGCGATCTTCCGGCAGATGATGGGGCTTGACCTTGTGCGCCCTGATGCCGAACGCCATGGCGCGCTGCGCATGACGCAGGCCGCGCGCCCGATCCTGCGCGATGAGGCGGCGCTGACCCTGCGCATGGACAGCATCAGACATGCGCCGGCGCGACAGGCCGCACGGGCGCTTGTGTCCGAGGAAGACGCGCCGCTGTTGTCGGCGCTCAAGGCAAAACGGCGCGAACTGGCCGAGGCGGCGCGGGTGCCGGCCTATATCGTGTTCAACGACAGAACCCTGATCGAGATGGCCGAAAAACGGCCCGCCACGCTGGATGACATGGCGCGTATCAGCGGTGTCGGCGCCACCAAGCTGGAGCGGTATGGCGATGCCTTCCTGCAGGTTGTGACCGGCGAAGATGCATGCGCCGTGCACCCGTCGCGGCGCAAGCTGGCCGGGCGCGATGCGGCCCGGGTCTACGACCGGCTGCTTGAGGCGCAGACGCAACTGGCAAACGGGGCCACGGGCACTGAAAAGCCGGTTTCGTGTTCGTCATCTCTGTTGGCCAAGGTCGCGGCGCTGCCACCGACAGACCCGGCCCGGCTGAACCGGTTGCTTGGCGAACGGCGCGCCGAACGGTTTGGGCAGGCATTCTGGGAAATCCTGACGCAAGACCGCTGAGGCCGCGTTCATTCCGCGGCTGCCATGCTTTCCGGTTCGAACACCGGTTCGGCCTCATCGGGCGCGGCATTCCTGATCTGCTCGAAAATCGCGGGTTTCTTCAGCGGTTTCGTCAGGTAATGATCCAGCCCGGCGGCCAGAAATTCCTCATCGTCGCCGCTCAGGGCATGGGCTGTCAGCGCCACGATCGGTGTGCGCGGCAGGCCGCTCTCGGCTTCTGCCTCGCGGATCTTTCCGGTTGCCTCCTTGCCGTCCATTTCCGGCATCGAGATGTCCATGAACACCAGGTCGGGGCGCATCGCCTGCCATTTCTCAACCGCCTCTCGCCCGTTCTCGGCAAATTCGAGTTCTATGTTCAGCGATTTGACCAGCTTGGAAAACACGAGCCGATTGGTCTTGTTGTCTTCGGCAGCAAGGATGCGCATCTTGCGGCAGGGTGGCGCTGGCTGCGCGCCCGGGGCCGCCGGAATTGCGGGTGCGGGGATATCAGCGCCCGGCGCGCTGTCGGCATCAGGCTTCCGGGTCGGCTCGGCCAGCCCCGACAACGCATCGATCAGCCGTCGCCGGGTGACCGGCTTGTTCAGCGCGATGACATTTTCGCCTTCGCTCACATTGCCCTGATCCTGAAGGTTCTGCATGATCACGACCGGCACCGTGCGGCCGGCATCGCGCAGCGCCTGGCAAACCCGCGCCCCGGTTGCATCGCTGCGCTCGTTGTCGACGATGACCACGTCGTCGGGTCGCAGATCGGCGTTGGCAGCGAACTCGGTTTCGGTGAATTCGAGCACCTCGGCACCCAATGTGCGCAGCTGCGATCCAAGGATTTCCGTGCCAATCCCCGGCTGGCACACCATGTGAATGCGGCCGAGCCAGTCCGGCAGGCTGCCCAGCTCGAACCGGGTGCCCTGCGCGGCCGCCATCGGCACATGAAACCCGAAAGCCGAGCCTTTGCCAAGCTCACTGTCGACCCAGATTTCACCGCCCATGAGCGTGACCAACTGGCGCGAGATTGCCAACCCCAGCCCGGTGCCCTCGAACTTGCGGTTCTTTTCGTCTTCGACCTGGTTGAACTCTCCGAAAATATGCTCGCGCATTTCTTCCGGGATGCCGGGGCCGGTGTCTTCGACCGAGACATGAATTCTGAAACGGTCGCTGTCGCCATCGGGCAGCCCGACGACGCGCACCAGCACATGCCCGGTTTCGGTGAACTTCACGGCGTTGCCCACAAGGTTGGTCAGCACCTGTCGCATCCGGCCCGGATCGCTGATGAACATGGTCGGCAGGAACATGTCGTAGTCGATCACAAGGCTCACGTCCTTGCTGGCCACCGCCGGGTGGAACAGCATCAGCACATCGCTGACCATGCGTTCAAGGTCGAATTCTTCTTCGTGCAGCACCAGTTTGGCGGCTTCCATCTTGGAGAAATCGAGCACATCGTTGATCAGGTTCAACAGCGACTCACCCGAGTTTCGGATCGTCTCGACAAACAGTTTCTGCTCTTCATCCAGTTCGGTTTCGATCAGCAGATCGGCCATGCCGACGACGCCATTCATCGGTGTGCGCAGCTCATGACTCATCTTGGCGAGAAAGGCCGACTTTGCGCGGTTGGCCGATTCGGCCCGCATCAGAGCCTCTTTCAGCTCGGTTTCGCGCCGGATGGTATCGGTAATGTCGAGCGCCAGCGAAACCGTGTCGCCGTTTTCCGACCGCCGGTCGACAAGTTTCACGAACTGCTCGTTCCAGAACTTGATGACCAGCGGTTTCTTCTCGGGGTCGGCCCAGCGCGCGGCCATCATCGCGCACCATTCGTCGTCGCCCAGCCCGTCGGTGTCGACGATGCCTTCTTCGACCAGGATGCGCAGGATCTCACCATAGGTGACGCCCGGCGCCACGCATTCGATCCCGTCGAAGATCGACAGATAGGCCGGGTTGGCGACGACCATGCGGTCGCTCGCGTCAAATACCGCAAAGCCGTCGATGATGGTCTCGACCGAGTGCCACAACCGGCGCTGGGCGATATCGACCTCGTGATGCGCGGTTTCCAGGTCCTGGAGAACCTGTTGCTTTTCATCGCGCAGCTCTTCGGCAACGTGGCGCACCGTTTCGACCTCTTCGCGCTGCTCGACGATTTCATCGGACAGCTTCAGCGCGTGGCGCGAAAGCTGCTCATTGGCGGCAAAAAGTTCCTTTTGCTTCAACTCAAGCAAACGCTCCGCGGCAAGGCGCGCGCGGCGTTCCTGGGCAAGCGCATCGGCAAGGCTCATCGGTCGTCTCCGGTCAACTGGCCGTTCTGGCCGGTCTCATGGCGACATTTTTAGGCAGTTTCAGGTGAACAGCCTCTTAACCGAACCCGGACAATTCGAAATCGGCGTCAGATGCGTTCGATTGCCAGCGCGATGCCCTGCCCGCCGCCGATACACATGGTGATCAACGCCTTGCTGCCGCCCGTGCGTTCGAGTTCATGCAGCGCTTTCAGCGTGATGATCGCGCCGGTTGCGCCAACCGGGTGGCCCAGCGCTATCGCGCCGCCGTTCGGGTTGACCCGCGCAGGGTCCAGCCCCAGCTCCTTGTTGACGGCCAGCGCCTGCGCGGCGAAGGCTTCATTCGATTCGATCACGTCGAAATCGTCCACGCTCAGACCGGTGCGTTCCAGCAGGGCGCGCACGGCGGGCACCGGGCCGATGCCCATCACTTCGGGCCGCACCCCGGCATGGCCATATCCCAGAATGCGCGCGCGCGGGGTCAGCCCTTCTTTTGCCGCCGCTTCGGCCGTGGCCAGCACCAGGGCCGCGGCCCCGTCATTGATGCCGCTGGCGTTGCCGGCAGTGACGGTTCCGTCCTTTTCGAACGCCGGGCGCAATCCGGCCAACGCCTCGGCCGAGGTCTCTTTCAGATGCTCGTCGGTGTCGAACATCACCGTGTCGCGGCGCACGCGCACTTCGACCGGCACGATCTGATCCTTGAAATACCCGCCCTTCACGGCACGCGCCGCGCGTTGCTGGCTTTCCAGTGCAAAGGCGTCTTGCTGCTCGCGGCTGATACCATGCTCGCGCGCCACGTTTTCCGCCGTCACCCCCATGTGGCCGGTGCCAAACGGACACATCAGCGTGCCCAGCATCATGTCCATCGCC
>JALSJL010000014.1 GCA_026989405.1 Marinosulfonomonas sp.
TCACCATATTCGCGGACGCGGGCGATGCCGGCCGGCAAGCGGCGGCCATGCTCGCGGACCGGCTGAACCTTGCGGACATTGCGAACGAGATCGTCCGGCCGCTCAATGGCGATGACTTCAATGACGATCTGATGCGTGGGGCGAAGGCCGGGGACTATGCCCGAAGGGACGATGAAATTGACGCCTCTGCCGATGCCCCTGCTGAAGATGAGGCCGAGACAGCACCGGTCGTTCCCGCCACCGACGATGCGGCCACGCTGATCGCCGCGGCCGAGGCGCTCACCAACCCGCCCGATATCGAGGCTCTGGGGCGGCTGCTCGGTCGCATCGCGCTCGCCCGTCTCGACCCATTGCCCGAGCGCGAGATCCTGTCGCGCATCAAGTCCGCGACCGGTATCGGCGTTTCGATCCTAGAAAAACAGCTTGGGGAGCTGCGCCGCCGCGTGAATGCCACGGGCGATCCCAACACAAGGATCCCCAAGCCTCTGTGGTTCAACCGCCTGCTGCTCGATATGGCCGGCACTCCCGAGCGCAACGAGGCCAATGTCATCACCGCGCTCTCCTCTGATGCGGCCTTCGCGGGCGTGCTGGCCTTCGACGAGTTCGCCCAAGGCATCGTCGTGCGCCGGCCGCTGCCCTGGGATACGGCGACCTCGGCCTTTCCCCGTCCCTGGGAGGATGCAGACGACACGCGCACCGCCGAATGGTTGCAGTTGCGCGGCATCAACGTCGCCCCGGCCGTGGTCGGCCGCGCCGTCGGTGCCGTCGCCCGAGAAATCCGCATCCACCCGGTCCGCAACTGGCTCGACACCCTGCAATGGGACGGCACGCCCCGCATTGAGACCTGGACCAGCAGCTATCTTGGTGCCGAGCCCACGCCGTTCCACCACACCATCGGCGCGCTCTGGCTGATCTCGGCGGTTGCCCGCATCTACCGGCCCGGTGTCAAGGCCGACCACATGCTGATCCTCGAAGGTCCGCAGGGCGCGCGCAAATCCACCACGCTCAAGGTGCTGGCGGGCGAGGACTGGTTTACCGACGAGTTGCCGGACCTGGGATCAAAAGACGCAGCACTGCACATGCAGGGGGTCTGGATCGTCGAGATCGCCGAACTCGACGCCATCGGCCGTGCCGAGGTCTCGCGCATCAAGGCATTCCTCACCCGCACCACCGACCGCTTCCGCCCGCCTTACGGTCGCTACACCGTCGAGGTGCCGCGCCAGTGCGTCTTCGCCGGCACCGTGAACCCCGACACCTATCTGCGCGACGAGACCGGCAACCGGCGTTTCTGGCCCCTGCGCTGCGGAACCATCGACATCGCAGCCCTTGCCCGCGACCGTGATCAGCTCTGGGCCGAGGCCGTTCACCGTTTCCGCGCCGGCGCGATCTGGTGGATCGATGACCTCGAGCTTCTGGCCACGGCTCGTGAGGAGCAGGATCGCCGCTATCAGGCGGACGCCTGGGATGACCTGATCGAGCACTGGCTGACCCACGAAATCCGCACCGTCTCCGACGGCTACCCCGATTATGGCAACACCCGAACCGAAAGCGTGCGTCGGCCGGAGCCGCTGACCGACGTTTCCGTGGGCGAGATCCTCGAAGAGGCCATCGGGCTCGAGCCCGCCCGCTGGACCCGCGGCGACCAAATGCGGGTGTCGGCCTATCTCAAGGCAAACGGCTGGGTGCGGTATCGCAGGCGGGATGGGGGTGGACGGGAGTGGCGGTATAGGCAACGGTCCGAAGGGTGATGAAATCGGGCATCTATGACGCGCCGGACGCGCCCGGTCAGGCCGCTCCAACACTACAAAATGGAGAATATGGGTTGGCAGAGACTAGATGCTGTGGCACACCTGCAGAAAATATAAAGTGGAGGCTGACGTGATGACATACCAAGATAGGGTCGCAGCCTGGGTCGCCGAGTGTTTTCCTGCATCAGTCAGAACAGATGTTCTAGGGCGATCCCATCGGTTTCTCGAGGAATCACTCGAACTCGTTCAGGCAAGCGGATGTACGAAGGAGGACGCGCAACTGATGGTCGATTATGTTTTCGATCGGCCTACTGGGGCACAAGAACAAGAGGTTGGTGGCGTGATGGTAACGCTCGCCGCCCTGTGCAACGCGCTAAAGTTGTCGATGGACGATGCAGCAGATGCGGAATTATCACGAAACTGGGAGAGGCTTGAAGAAATACGGCACAAACACGCCACCAAACCTGTTGGCTCGCCTTTGCCCCAACATGTGGAAAGTCAGTTGCATGTTGCGGTGGCTGAATGATGCCCATGCCGCCATCGCAGTGGGGTTTGCGGAGTGATCGTGTCGTTCGAGACTCGGCGTCTGCGGGAACTTTGCCTCAGACAGAATGTGGCGGAAACCGAGTTGGGTACTGTGAACGCCAAGGGTTTGGAGACAGTGATTGCCGACATAGAGGCGCTGGAAAATGGCCAAGAGTTGCTCGGCCTTATGGATGGCACCGTTCATGTTCTTGAAGATGACACTATTGAGATTTCATTTGGACTGGGGTGCTCCGCAATTTTTGTTGTGGCCGGGAAACGGTTTCAAGAAGATCAAGTAGGGCGTGTCATTTGGTCAACCGTCAGGCGGTTGAAGCTTCTTGCTATAGAGGGATGCGATGGCAAATGATGTTGGACAGGTCGCCGATTGGTTTTCCAAGCCTGGTGATTCAATTTGCGCATTGATGCAACGACGAGGGGTAAGCGCGGAGCTCCTTGCAGAGCGTTTAGGTGACTTCGATGAAGTTCGAGGACTCTTGGATGGAAGCAACAGAATAGACGAACGCTCATCAGTAGTACTGAGCGAGCTGCTCGGTGGCAGCCGAAGTTTTTGGCTGAAACGCCAAGAAAACTTTGAGAAGGCCTTGGAAAGATCTTTGAGCTTGGCTGGGGAACGGGCTGAAGAATGGTTGGACCGCGTTCCCATGCCTCGGACAAGGGGGCGCAGGCCTAGATCTCCACAAGCTATACTCAAAGAAGTGCGCCGGCGGATGCTTTTCTACAGTGTTTCGACGCTGGAAAGCTGGGAGCAGAGATACGGCAGAATCTGCGCAGACACCCATTTCCGGCGCTCAATGAGTTTTGTACCGCAAAACTCCGCGGTGCTGCTCTGGCTACGCCGCGGCGAACTGGAAGCGGACTTGGTTCATACGCAACCTTGGTCACCAGACAGGTTGAGGGAAAGGTTGGGGAGGATCCGGCGGCTCACCAAGATCAATCACCCTTCTCGCTTTCTTCCAAAGCTTCGTGCGCTGTGCGCGGAAGCCGGCGTCGCCGTTGTGGTCGTTCGAACGCCAAGCGGCTGCCATGCCAGCGGGGCGACGCGTCTTGTCTCAGCAGACAAAGCGATGATGCTTCTCAGCTTTCGCCATCGAGCAGACGATCAGTTCTGGTTCACGGTTTTCCATGAAATTGGGCACCTATTGCTTCATGGTGGGGAGACTTTTGTTGATGGTGACGACACACCCAATGATCGTTTCGAGGCGGAAGCAAACGATTTCGCTCGACAATGCATTATTCCGCCAGACCGCGAAGAGGAGTTCTCCAACCTGAAAACCCGCCGAAACGCGATCATTCGATTCAGTATTTCTGTGGGCGTTTCCCCGGGCTTGGTTATCGGGCAAATGCAGCATCGTGGCATAATCGAACATCGTCAGATGAATTTCCTGAAGCGCCGGTGGACATGGGATGAGATCGATCATGCGACGGTGTAGGTCTATCCCTTGAAGTGAACGAATTGGAGCGGCTCTTTCTGCCAGTTGCAAAGGGCATCCTCGAGAACAGCCATCCCGACGTGCAGATCATTGTCGAGATCGTCGAGCATCTGCTGAAGCTGCGCAGGCGAGACGTTGGCGTTCGGGGACCCTGCAAACAACAGATTTGCCCCTCGGCTAGGCCCTGTTGCGCCCTGAAGGTACGCCGACAGCGGTTGCATGGCGACGATGCCGTAACGCGCCAGCAGCATCAGATAGTCGAACTTCGCCAGCCTCCCAAAGCTCGGGACGTTTATGGCACCGTACATCGCGTCGAAGCGGTCATTCGGACCGTTTGCGAGGACCCCTTGAAAGAACGCCTGGTGTCCTTGCGTTCCAATCATTCGAACATACTCTTTAACTACGAAACCAGTCGGCCTCCTCGAGTCCGGCCGAAGACTTTCGTACTTCCGATGATTTCCAAATTTCCCGCGAATAGCGGTCCAATTGGCAGCCAGCCATGCTTCGAAGCCAGCTGGGCTTCCAGCAACCGAAGGCCAGTCCCAAACGCCATTGCCGAGCATTCCATAGACGTCTCTTAGTCGCAGCCAACCAGTGTCGGCCGGTTTCGCAAAATGCGTCATGAGGAACACGAGCCATGCAGCCTCATCTAGATTGCCATTCGTCACATGGAACGCGACGGCCCGCTCTGGATTGAAGAGAAGATCATGCGGGTTCGCGCGATGCGGTGAAATAGGGCGTGCCTGAATAAGCCTGTAGTAATCTTCACGCCGGAGGCTGGCGACGATTTGAAGAGACAAGGCGTCACGTGCTCTCGGGTCCGCGATGCCCGGCAAGGGTCGGGTTCCTGCTGCATGCCCTGCAAGTGCGGTGCTGATCTGTTGGCGTTGCGCATCGCGGGTGGGCCAAATCATTTTGACGGCCCTCCGCTCATAACTTGAGTGCCGGATGTCGATGAAGTGAACTGCGGCTGCACGAACGGAAGGTAGACACGATTCACAAAGCTTGGCGGATGATCTGACAAGTCTTCTTTTCGAACTCTAGCCCAATGTACCTGCAGCAGTCGAATTATGTCTGCCCAATACGGATCGTCGATCACGTCTTCTGCGTGAAATACTTCACCATTCCTAATACGCTTCTCTGCTATCAAGATTTCACTAATGGCCTTCCACGGATCGCCAAGAGGCATTTTTGGCATTTCTGCTGGCCTTTGATAGCCTTCCTTGATGTATTGCCGTGCAGCATCAACGTAGTCGTCATATATATGCATGGAGCCGACGTGGTGGATGTAAGTTCCGAGGCTTACATTGAGGCGGCGCGAAAGGATTTCCTGCAGCATTGTGAAGCAAAACACATCGTGGGGGAGGCCCCAATACGCATCATTGGATCGCATCGTCGCGGACATATGCAGATAGCCGCTCCGCAAATGAAACTGAAGCGCGGTCGTGCACGGTATTTCCTTCTTTTGAGTGGCAATATCTTCGGCATCAAAAAGCTGAATCACGGCACGGCGAGAGCCCTGCTTTTTGGAGAGGAGATTGGTAACATTCTTGATCTGATCAATCTTTCCATTCTTTCGAAGCAGCCGTGGACCATATGCCCCTTCGAGTATTCCACCTACTGCGTCCTCCTCATATCGACGAATGTACGGCTCGATAAATTCAAGCTTATCGGACCCCGAGAGATACCACAGAAGTTCTCCGATTGCGCTAAAAGGTTTTCCTCTGTCTTCCGACCGGCTCAGGCGCGCTCGCGGGCGCTGAATTCGCAGCGTCACGCCCAGGAGTTCTAAGTTGTCCCCTCTTGTTCCCTTGTGTCGTTGACCTTCTGTGAGCAACTTCCGGTACAGGTCGGCCAGGACATCATCAAGGCATTCTCCGCATATCTCCATGAATTATTTCTCTGCTCGAATTGAAACCTGTAAGCCACATCGAATGATGAACTTCACGACCCCATCGGTCAAGTAGTGCCAGTTCCAGGATAATTTTCCTCCGCGACAACAGTCGGTCGGCACGTTGTGGCAACAACTGCCCCAGTAATCCGGTCCCCAACCTCCCCGGTGGTCCCAACGTGGTCCCAACCTCTGACGGGGGTTGGGGCCACAAAAAACCGTTTTGTTTCAAGGCTGTCCCCAACCTTACCCCTTGGTCCCAACCTTTTTCTACACATTCATGTGGGAGAAAGAAAAAGGTCGGGAACGTGTTTTCTATACAAAAAGAGTAGACCCCCCGTTGGGGACGCCGAGGTTGGGACCACATTCACGCAACACGCTGATATTACACGATAATAAGCGGTCCCAACCTCCGAAAAGGTCGGGACCAGCCTGCCAGGAGGTTGGGACAAACGGCGTCGGACGCGCGTTCCGCCCAGGTCATGGCCGCGGCGCCGATTTTGCTTTGGGCCCGGTGCATGGGCTGGTATATTTGAAGGCGACCAAAGCCGAAGGCCCACCATTCGTGAGCCTTCAACATGAACACCCAGAACTCCACCTCGACCGGGCGCACTGTTCAGGCGCCTGTTCCCCTTTCCACCATCCTCGCCCTTGACCTCGGCACCACCACCGGCTGGGCACTGCGCAGCGATGCCGGGCTGATCACCAGCGGCACCGTCAGCTTCAAGCCTCGGCGGTTCGATGGCGGCGGCATGCGCTATCTGCGCTTTACCAACTGGCTGACCGAGATCGACTGGCTGTCCGGGCCGATCGAGGCGATCTGGTTCGAGGAAGTCAGAGCCCACAGGGGCGTGGACGCGAGCCACGTTTACGGGGGTTTCATGGCCACCCTGACTGCATGGGCCGAGTTGCGCGGCGTGCCCTACGAGGGCGTCGCGGTCGGCACCATCAAGAAACACTCAACCAGCAAGGGCAATGCAAACAAACAGGCGATGATCGAGGCCGCGCGTGCCCGCGGCTTCAGCCCGGCTGATGACAATGAGGCCGACGCCATCGCGATCCTCATGTGGGCCATTGAGACCAGGGGAGGGCTGGCATGAAGACCATGCGCTTCACACCGCCGGGCTATGGCGGTCGGCGCCGCAGCCCCGAACAGGTCAAGCGGGACGGCTGGCACGAACAGGGCCTGCTGGCGGTGTCGGTTGACGACGACCGGCTGACCTGGCCCGAGCGGGAACTGGTACGGCAATTGGGCGAACGGCTCTATGGGAAAAGGCAGGAGGAACGAGATGGGTGAATGGACAATAGCCCGGGTGC
>JALSJL010000015.1 GCA_026989405.1 Marinosulfonomonas sp.
GCATATCGGAAAAATCGTTCTGCGTGTCGCCCTGGAAAATTGAAGCGCGACAGGCGCATGTCGGGATGCTTGCCCGTTTTTCGTGTTTTGCTGTTCGCGAATTTGGGAAATTCGGCTGGAATTCATGGTTCTGTTTCCAAAACTCGATGAATCCGACCCGAATTGCTGATGCGGATTTGATACAGATCTGGAGGCAGGAAAGGGGCCGGGGAAACACCATGCCGAAAATTGCTTCAGGTAGTTCGGTGGCTAATCTGGCTAATCCCAAGGTTGAAATTGACGTGAAAACAGAGTGTTGCCACGCCGGTTTCGGGCCGGTTTTGGCGGGCGGAAAGCTGCATTTCATCTATTCCTGGCAGGGCGGGCGGCGCATCAGGCCGGAATTCCGGCTGCTGCTTGCACAGGAAACAGTGCGTTCGTTTGAATGGGCCTTGCCCAGCCTGGCCGAATTTTGGCATTAATGTGTTCGAAGTGGGGCGGTATTCAGTGCCGCATGTTGATCAAAGTGCTCGTGAAGGGTTGTAACAATGACCAAAAGTTTGTTTTCCACAGTTGGAGCGGTGGTTGCCGTTGGCGCGTTTGCCAGCGTCGCGATGGTGTCGGCTTCGTCAGCGGCGACGGTGACGGTTGACTATCAGAACGCCTCGAACCCGTTCGGGTCGCCCAACTTGTCGCGCTATGTGCGCATCAGTTCACCGCAATATAACGGCGGCACACGGGCGGGCCCGTTCCGTCTGACCGGCGACGGCGGCATGGGCGATTTCGTGGCCTTCTGTGTCGATCTGGGCAAGTATCTGGCCAATGGCCAGTCTTACACAACCGCGAGCAATTCAAATTTCGGTGGCGCGGTTGATACCAATATCGACAAGCTGTTCACCTCGGCCTACTCGGGGGTGTCGACCCAGGTGGAAGGCGCAGCTTTCCAGGTGGCCCTTTGGGAAATCATCACCGACACCGGGTCCGGTTTCGATCTGACCAGCGGGAACTTCAGCGTTCAGTTGGCGGGATACAGTGCCGCCGTGATCAATCAGGCCAGCAGTTATCTGTCGGGGCTCGCTTCGGCGGCAACCGGCGGCTACAACCTGACCTTCCTGAATTCCGGCACAAGCCAGAACCTGGTGACGGTCTCGCCGGTTCCGCTTCCCGCTGCTGCGGGGATGCTGGGCTTTGGTGTGCTTGCGCTTTTCGGTTTGCGTCGGCGCAAGAACGCCTGAACAAACCAGGGTTTTGACAATCGGAACGGGGCGCCCGGGGGGGGCGCCCTTTTTCGTGGTTTCACCGAACCGGCGCAAGCAAAGCGTCATCCATGGCGCAGTCCCTGATGGTATCTTCGCCACATTTTCGCGGCGCAAGATCCCTGGTCAGACAAAGCCGGACTTCCTGAATGCGCCCGCGTTTGCAGGTCACGGTCAACTGGTCGGCCTCCCACTCCGGATTGGCCTTCAGGAACGCTTCTTCGACCACATGGGCGGGAATGCGAACCGGGTCCTCGAGCCTCCTGAATGCGGCCGGGCGGTTGACCGCCTCATAGGCGCGCCGGGCGGTTTCGAAATATTCGTCGGCCCCAAGACCGGTGCACCGTCCATGCTTTTTCCATTGGTACCAGGCCGCGCCGGATGTTCCCATGATATCGGCCATGGCGGCGGTTTCCCGTCGTGGCGGGTCGCGTTCAACGGTTCGGCAATAGCTGGGCCAGCCTTGCTCGAACTGTGGCCAGAGCCCATGCAATACCCAGCCGAGTTCGCGGCCGTCGTCACATTGCGGAGACTGGCGCGCCTCGCCTTCCAGCGCACACCAGGTCGGCGACCAGGACAGCGACAGAAGATAGTAGTCGAACTGTCCTGCCTTCTCGCCGTCGGCCCAGGCAAGTCGGGTCATGGCAAGCAGAGCGATGGCAAGGCGCATTTTCTCTTTTCCTTTGGTCGCAGGCACACTATATGAAAGCCAACTTCCCCGAAAACGAAGACAGGTTCCACCCCCGAACCAGCCGTTTTCCCCGGCGAAGCAGGTAATTGTCGAAGGAGACACGCACATGGCCAAACCATTGATGGCGAAAGCAACCGCCGTATGGCTGGTGGACAATACGACCCTCAGCTTCAAGCAGATCGCCGATTTCTGTGGTTTGCACGAACTTGAGGTGCAAGGCATTGCCGATGGCGATGTGGCCGCCGGTGTGCGCGGGTTCGATCCGATTGCCAACAATCAGCTGACCCAGGAAGAAATCGACGCCGCTGAAAAAGACCCGACGCACAAGCTGAAGCTGAAATTCAACGCAGCCGCTGAAGGTGAGCAAAAACGCCGGGGACCGCGCTATACGCCGCTTTCAAAACGTCAGGACCGCCCGGCCTCCATTCTCTGGTTGGTCAAGTTTCACCCCGAGCTCGCAGATTCGCAGATTTCCAAGCTGGTGGGCACCACCAAGCCGACGATCCAGGCAATCCGCGAGCGCACTCACTGGAACATTTCCAATATCCAGCCGATCGACCCGGTTGCACTTGGGCTGTGCAAACAGTCCGAACTTGATGCCGCCGTGCAGAAGGCCGCCGCCAAAAAGGCCAAGGAAGGTGGCGTGATGGACGATGATGAACGCCGCAAACTGGTCGGCACCGAGCAATCTCTGACAATGGAATCTGAGCCGAAAATTCCGACAGCGATTTCCGGCCTGGAAACCTTTACCCTGTCTTCGGACGACGCCAAAGAGCCGAAGGAAAACGAACTGGATGCCGACAGCCTGTTCAACTTGCCCGACGCGGACGAAGCCGAGGACGAGACCAAAAAGGACTGATCGGGTCAACCATGTCGGCGATCGAGGACTGCACCGGGTTCCTTGGCACATGGACCTTGCTGCCTGCCTCATGCGTCCATGAGCAGGGCGATCCCCCACGGGAAGGTCAGTATCGGATCATGCGCCAGGGCAAGAACCTTCGCTTCGACACCAGTTGGACAGACGCCACCGGCGAGCGGCACGAGATCAGCTTTGAAGCGCGCCCGAATGGTGTTGCGATGCCATTCGACGGCGGCGGGCTTGCCGACGCGCTTTCGGTCACACTTGTTTCCGAGCGGCAACTTGACAGCACGGCGTGGTTGAACGGCAAGCCTGTCATGCACGCCAGGCGCACCCTGTCAGACAGCGGGCGGCAGATGACCATTTCGCAAACCGTCAACTTGCCGGATGGGACATCGCCGACAAACTGGTCGACCTATGAGCGGGTGTCGGGTCCGTAGCCGGAACGGTGCGCGGTTTGTGGCAATTCTGGAATCCGAGCCGGGACAAACGGGATCTTCGCGCTGCGGCGCGGCGTCAGAGCATGTCGCGGATGACTGGACCCAGCGCGGCACACACCAGAGGGCAGGCGGGCGCAGCCCGGGCTGCTTGCGCGACCCGGGTCAAGCAAGTGTGATTTGACGCGACATGCGCGAGTTGCGCCGGAGAGCCACTGTTTCCAGGTCGTGCACCGGTCGGCGCAGCGCCAGAATGCGTTGCGCTTCATCGGCGCGGCCAAGTTTCAGCAGGGCGGACAAGAGCGCAAACTCCAGCATGTCGCGCTGTGCCCGGCTGCCGCCGAGGCGCGCGTGATCGGCCATCGCAGACGTGAAATGCTGCGCAGCATTTTCCCAATGCTGCGCAGCAATTTCGCGAAAACCCCTTGCGAGGGCGCCGACAAGGTCAGCCGCCGGACCGGCCGGCGCCTTGATGATCTTTTCCAGCGCCTCGGTGCGCCCGGCCATGGCATGCGCCAGCGCGGCGTGGACATCGGCAAACCCCAGCCCCGGCTCGGCAAAGAAGCGTTGCGCGTAGTCGCTGACCTGCGTCCATCGCTCGGGGGCGACCTTTTCGCCCGCCAGTTCGGCGCGATACAGGATCGAGGCCATGTCGGTCAGCACGTTCAGGGCAAGCCCCTGCGCCACACCTGGCGCAATGTCAGCGTCAATCCGGCGCCACATTCCGGCTGTGTCGCCATCGCCCAAAGCCCAAAGCGCCGCGTGCCATGACAGGTGGCCGTGCAGCATTCCGGCGCGGTCGTAGCCCGGAAGCCAGTCTTCCAGATAGGCCGTGCCGGCGGCACTGTCGCCTGCTTCATACCAGACATGGGCCCGGATATGGGCAGCGTTGGCGTTGCGCGGGTTCAGTGCCAGCGCGCGTTCTACCGTCGCATCGGCCGGGTCGATCTGGCCGGTTTCGCATTGGGCGAATGCGTGCTGGCCAAGAAACCACCAGTCATCGCCGTAGTGGGGCAGAAGCGTCGTTGTCAACGCAAGCTGTTCGGCTTCGCGCCCCGGTAGGCCGGAAAACCCGATCAGCCCGAACACCCCGGTGCAGGCCTGCGCCAGCAGCGCGTCACGCGGGTGCTGCGAAAGATGGGCGCGGATCGCCTGCAGGGCGGCGGCGGGCTTGCTGGCGATGAGCAGGGACAGGGCTTCGACATGCGCGGCTTCGCGCGGGCCAAGCCCGTCCGAAAGCCGTTGCGCGCGCGCCAGCGCCTTGCGGGCGCCCCCGGCGTCGCCCGTCATGTGCCGCGCGCGCGCCAACCCGGCATGGCCGAGCGCGAAACCGGGATCGGCCGCGACGCAGTTCTCGAAGGCCTCGACCGGGCGGGCCTCGGCGGCAAGCAACAGGTCGAGCGCTTGCACATAGTGGTCTCTCGCGGTTGTGGACGATGTCGTCAGGGCGTTGCCATAACGGTCGCAAAGCGCTGATTTCATAATGCTTTTCTGGCCTTCAGCGCGGCGCCGATGGTGCCGTCGTCAAGGTAGTCAAGCTCGCCTCCGATTGGCACGCCCTGGGCGAGCGAGGTGACGCTCACGCGGCCCTCAAGCTCATCGGCGATGTAGTGGGCCGTTGTCGCCCCGTCGATCGTGGCATTCAGCGCCAGGATCACCTCGGTGATGTTTTCAGCCGCGATGCGCTCGCGCAGCCGCGGGATCGACAACTCTTCCGGGCCGATGCCGTCCAGCGCGCTGAGCGTGCCGCCCAGAACATGGTAGCGGCCCCCGAACACGCCGGCACGCTCCATCGCCCAAAGGTCGGCCACGTCTTCCACGACGCAAAGTTCGCCGGTCGCGCGTTTTTCGCTGGCGCAGATGTCGCAGGTGTCCGAGGTGCAGACATTGCCGCAGGTCAGGCATTCGCGCGCGGTGGCCGCGACGCTTTGCAACGTGTCGGCAAGCGGTGTCATCAGAAGCGCGCGCTTCTTGATCATGTGCAGCACCGCGCGGCGTGCCGAGCGCGGCCCGAGGCCGGGCAGCTTGGCCATGATGTCGATCAGGGCCTCGATGTCGCGGGTTGCCTCGCCCAAGGCTCAGACCGGCAGGTTCATGTCGGCCGGCAGCCCCATCGCCTCGGTCAGCTTGCGCATTTCTTCCTGCGAGCGATCCGAGGCCTTCATCTGCGCATCCTTGATCGCGGCAAGGATCAGGTCTTCGACCACTTCCTTTTCGTCTGCATTGAAGATCGACGGGTCGATATCGAGCGCCGTCAACTCCCCTTTGGCGGTGGCGGTGGCCTTGACCAGACCGGCGCCGCTTTCGCCGGTGACGGTCATCGAGTGCAACTGTTCCTGCAGATCGCTCATCCGGGTCTGCATTTCCTGCGCTGCTTTCATCATCTTGGCCATGTCGCCAAGTCCGCCGAGGCCTTTGAGCATGGGGTGTCTCCTTCGGTGCATCGTTTGCGTTCGCTTGCCAGACAGATACGTGCTGCACCGCCCCAGAACAAGGGCGGGCGCTCATTGACGCCGGGTCGAATGTGTTTCACCGGCTTCCGCGGGGCGATCGTTTTGCGGGCTTGCGGCGCGATTGGGGGCCGGCGTCGCGGTGTGTTCAGCGAGGAAGTCTCCAGAGCAGGGATGGTGGGGGTCAGTCTTCCTCGAAGGGGTCCCAGTCCGCATCCGGCTCGGGTTGGCCTAGGTCCTGGTTGTCGACTGCCAGGTCTTCGAAACTGCGAACAGCCTTGATGGTTGCCGCCGGAAACGCGTTGAAAATCGCCTGCACCACCGGGTTTTCCATGGCCTTCGCCTTTTGGTCGTCGCGGTCTGCCTCGCGGGTTTCGGCGATGGTCGGCGTGTCGCAGTCTGAAACCACCGTCACCCCCCAACGCGTTCCGGTCCAAAGCTGCAGGCGCTGTGCCAGATCTTTCGCAAGGTCACGCGACGCGGTTTCTGTCGGGGTGAACTCAATGCGCCCGGGGGCATAGCTGGCCAGCCGCAGGCCATCTTCGACCTCGATCAGCAGTTTGATGTCACGCTTTTTGCGGATCAGTTCGACCACGCTGTCAAATGTCGCATAGCGTTCCAAGGCGGGTTCGGCGGCAAGCGCGGGTGCAATTGCGGCACTGGCGCGTGGGCCGCCGGGGGGTGGCGGGGCCGCTGATTGCGGGGCAGGGGCCGCCGCATGCGGAGCCGTGGCAGGCCCTGAAGCGGTGCGACCGGCGCCCGATGGCGGCGGGGTCGAGGGCGGCGGGCTGTCGTGCAGTTTTCGCAACAGCTCCTCGGGGCTGGGCAGGTCGGCCACATGGGTCAGCCGGATCACCGCCATCTCGGCGGCCATCATGGCATTCGGGGCGTGCGAGACTTCTTCCAGAGATTTCAACAGCATCTGCCACATCCGCGTCATCGCGCGCATGGGCAGCCTTTCCGCCAGGGCCTGGCCGCGTGTGCGTTCATCGGGGGCAACCGTCGGGTCTTCGGCCGCATCCGGGGTGATCTTGATCACCGAAATCCAGTGTGTCAGTTCCGCGAGATCGCGCAGCACCGCCATCGGATCGGCGCCGTCGGCATATTGCGAGGACAATTCACCCAGTGCGCCGGCGGCATCGCCCTGCATGATCATCTCGAACAGGTCCATCACCCGGCCCCGGTCGGCCAGCCCGAGCATCGCGCGCACCTGATCGGCGGTGGTCTCGCCGGCGCCATGCGACAGCGCCTGATCGAGCAATGAGGTCGCATCGCGGGCCGAACCTTCGGCGGCGCGGGTGATCAGCGCCAGGGCCTCGTCGCTGATCTGGCCGCCTTCGGCCTGGGCGATACGCCGGAGCAAGGCGATCATCTGTTCCGGTTCGATCCGGCGCAGATCGAACCGCTGGCAGCGCGACAGCACCGTCACCGGCACCTTGCGGATTTCGGTTGTGGCAAAGATGAACTTTACATGCGCGGGCGGCTCTTCCAGCGTCTTCAACAGCGCGTTGAAGGCCGAGGTGGACAACATGTGCACCTCGTCGATGATGTAGATCTTGTAGCGTGCGGATGCGGCGCGGTAGTGCACGCTGTCGATGATTTCGCGGATGTCGCCGACCCCGGTGCGGCTGGCGGCGTCCATTTCCATCACGTCCACGTGGCGCCCTTCGGCGATGGCGACGCAATGTTCGCACTCACCGCAGGGTTCGGTCGTCGGCTGGCCCTTGCCGTCGGGGCCGATGCAGTTCAACCCCTTGGCAACGATGCGCGCCGTGGTGGTCTTGCCGGTGCCACGGATGCCGGTGAGAATGAAGGCCTGCGCGATGCGGTCGGCCTCGAATGCGTTTTTCAGGGTGCGCACCATCGCATCCTGGCCGACGAGGTCGGCGAAAGTCTCGGGCCGGTACTTGCGCGCAAGCACCTGGTAGTTGTGTTCTGAAGCGTCGCTCATCGGGGTTCCCTGGTCATCGCAAACCCCAGATTAGGCGCTGGCGCGGCGCACGTCCAGCGGGCTTGGGGTCAGGACCCATCAATCTTGCATCACTGGCGCAGGATTGATGGCTCCTGACCCTGGCTGTTTTACATGCCAACGGTCGCGATGTATTCCGGCCAAAGCGGAAAACGGGGGCAGCCATGGCCGGCAGAAGAAACGAAGACGAGGCGCGCGCCGCCGAAAGGCGCACCATGGTGCTGATGGCGCTTATGGCGCTGTGGCTGGCGGCCTATGGCTATTCGATCATCCATCTGATCACGACGGCCCCGATCGGCAGCGGGTTCACCCGCGGCCTGAACCGGTTCACCGGGTTCCTGGGCTGGCAAGGCGTCGCCGGGATGCTGGCCTTCGGCTGCTGGGGCATCGGTTGGTCCTTTCCCAAGGGCAGCGGCATCCGGCGCGCCAGCGCGGTGCCCCTGGTGCTGGCCCTTGCATTGGTGCTGGTGATCATCGGCATGGTGATCTTCGGGGTCAGCGCCTAGGCGGCGCTTTGCCCGGCAGCCCCGGCGCCACCATCACGCACAGCATTTCGAACATGATCGATGCGCCAAGGAACGCGGTGGCGCCGGAGGCATCAAACGGTGGCGACACCTCGACCAGGTCCGCCCCCACAAGGTTCAGCCCGGCCAGTTCGCGCACCACCTGCAACGCCTGAAAGCTGTTCGGGCCGCCGACCTCTGGCGTGCCGGTGCCGGGCGCGAAGGCCGGGTCGATGAAGTCGATGTCGTAGGACAGGTAGGTGGGCCGCCTGCCGACGATCTCGCGCGCTTCGGCCATCACGTCGGCGATGCCGCGGTCGAAAAACTCTTCGATCGTGACGATGCGGATGCCGACGGCCTGTGCGAAATCGCGATCTTCCCGGTCGTAGGCCGTGCCGCGAATGCCGATCTGGATCACGCGCTTCGGGTCCAGCAGCCCTTCTTCGACGGCGCGGCGAAACGGCGTGCCGTGGGTGAACATGGTGCCGCCG
This sequence comes from Marinosulfonomonas sp., assembly GCA_026989405.1. Classification (GTDB taxonomy): domain Bacteria; phylum Pseudomonadota; class Alphaproteobacteria; order Rhodobacterales; family Rhodobacteraceae; genus JAJRUE01. The sequence continues at coordinate 8,636 of JALSJL010000015.1, forward strand.
AAATAGCTGTGGAACAGGTCCGTGTGGCTGTCGAAATGCACCATGCCCAAAGGCTCGTCCGCGGCCAGGGCGCGCAGCACCGGCAGCGACGTCAGATGGTCGCCGCCCACGGTCAGTGGCGTGATTCCGGCCTGCCGGACATCTGCAAGGAACGCCGTGATCCGGGCCATCGTGTCGGTGATGTCGGCCGGGTTGGGGGCCACATCGCCCAGGTCGGCGCAATTCACGGTTTCGAACGGGCGCACGCCGGACACGCCATGTTCGGCGCGGATCATGGTCGAGGCGTCGCGCAGCTGCCGCGGCCCGTGGCGCGGGCCGGGGCGGTTGGTGGTGCCGCTGTCCCATGGCACGCCGATCAGCCCGATCTGCACCTCGCTGAAACGCGCATGATCGCGCGGCACATGCGGCAGACGCATGAATGTCGGGATGCCGGCAAACCGCGGCAGGTCAAACCCCGAAACCGGGTGGAAGAACGAGTCATTCATGCCCGCCAGCCTGACCGGGCCGGCGCGATTTGCCAAGCGCGTCTTTCAGCCCCGCATGAATACATCGTAACGCGTTGATTTTCCCACTATCTGATGCGACGGGGCCGGGATGCCCGGCATCGGCTCTGCCTTGCGCGGCCATTTCAGAACCACCCGCTTGCGCGCGCATTCCAGCGCCACCTGCATCAGCTCGGCGGCATCGTCATCCTGGCCGACCAGTTCGCGCAAAAGCCGCATCTGTTGCTTGACCAGCGCGCGGGTTCTGCGCGGCGGGTGCATCGGGTCGACCAGCACCACGTCCGGCGCCAGCCCCGGCAACAGCGCGCGCGCATCGCCCTGCAGCAGCGTCATGCGCGCGACGATGGCCTTGGTTTCTTCGACCTCGCCCGCCCGCGCGATGGCCCGCGCCAGCGCCGCGTGGACCGTGGGCGCGCGTTCGATCAGCGTCACCCTGGCCCCCAGCGTCGCCAGCAGGAACGCATCGCGCCCCAGCCCGGCGGTGGCATCCACCACATCCGGCGTCGCCCCGCCTTTCATGCCGACGGCGCGCGCCAGAGCCTGCCCGCGCCCGCCGCCGAAACGGCGCCGGTGGTCCACCGCGCCAGAGATAAAATCAATGCTCAGGTCGTCCATGGGCGCATAATCGCAGCAGGCTCATTGAAAATCACCCCTTTTCGCCTTCATCCGCGCCCGGCCGCCGGCGTATTTCTTGCCCAGCTCGCGGGTCCGCGCCCGGTTTTCGGCCAGTGTTTGTGTGTGGCGCGCATCCTCGCGCAGCAGCTTGAGCCAGCGTTTCAGCCGGCCGGCGTCCAGATCGCCTGCCGCAATGGCCGCCTGCACCGCGCAGCCCGGCTCGCTCTCGTGGGCGCAGTCGCGAAACTTGCAGCCCCGCGCCAGTTCGGCGACATCGGCGAACACCGCCGCCACCCCTTCGGCCACATCCGCCAGCCGCAGCGCGCGCATCCCCGGCGTGTCGATCACCCAGGCCCCGCCCGGCGTCGCAAACATCGACCGGCGCGTGGTGGTGTGGCGCCCCTTGGCGTCATCCTCGCGGATGGCCTGCGTGGGCGTTGCCGCCCCGCTCAGGGCATTGATCAACGTCGATTTTCCGACCCCCGAAGACCCCAGCAGCGCCACCGTCTGCCCGCGTCCGCACCAGGGCGCCAGTTGCGCCGCGACCTCCGGGTCGGTCGCCACGACGGTCTCGACCGCCACCCCGGGCAGGTCTCGTTCGGCGCGGCTGCGAAAGCCGTCCGGATCGTCGCACAGGTCTGCCTTGGTCAGCACCAGCACCGGCTCGATGTCGCCCTGGCGCGCCAGCACCAGGTAGCGCTCCAGCCGGGCCAGGTTGAAATCGGCGTTGCAACTGGACACGATGAACAGCGTATCCACGTTCGCCGCGATCATCTGCGCGCTTGGCGCATCGCCAGAGGCGCGCCTTTGCAGAACGCTCTTGCGCTCCAGCAGGCGCGCCGGGCTGCCATGGGCATCCACCAGCACCCAGTCACCCACACTCACGCCGGCATCGGCCATCGCCCCGCTGATGGCGATGCGCGCCGGGCCGCCCACGCCCAGGGCCTCGACCGCGTTCCTGTGCGCCTGCATCACGCGCAGCGGCGCATGGGTTTCGGCCTCTTCCAGGGTCATCTGTTGTTGAAAGAAATTGCTCCAGCCAAGGTCTGGCAGGGAAAGGGGATCGTTTGTCATGTTCAAGCCTTCGAAAAATCATACCGGCCCGCGGGCGATCTGCGCGCAGGCGTTCTCATCGGGCTTGATGCAGGAAAAGCGGGCTCAAACAGCCCCGGCACGCGCCGGGAGGGGTCTTGCACCAGTCATGATCATCCTCCTTTGCAAATTGGGCCGGGATGGCCGCGCAGGTCACGGTCCCTACAATTGATCATAGCCTTGATCCCGTGCCCGCACAACGCCTTCGGGGATCAGACCCGGATGCTGCGCAAGATCGCGAATTGGGTGAGAGCGGCCAGAAGCGATATCACGAACACGGCATGCAGGCCGAACAGGCTGGCGATCACCCCCGCCAGCAGCGGCAGCACGAAGGCCGGCGCGGTGATCACGTTGAAATAGCCGCTGTAGGCCGGGCGTTGGTCATCGGGCGAGATTTCCATGAGAAATCCGATGACGGCGATGGTCAGCCCGTTGGCCAGGGCACCCAGAACGAAGAACACGCCGGCATGCGCCAACAGCGGCGTTTCGGCCCCGGTCTGCGCAAGGGCAAGCACCGCAAGCGGCGGCAACACGCGCCCCAGCGCAATTGCCCGCAGCAGGCTGACCTTGCCAAGGCTGTCGCCCCACCAGCCCCACAGCAGGTTCGACACGAGCGCACCAAGCGTCTGCGCGCCCAGCAGAAGCGCCACGTTTTCCAGCCCGAAGCCGGAATTGCTGGCCTGCACCACATAGAACGGCATTGCCATCAACACCGCACCGCCACACCATTGCGCAAAGACGAAATGGCGGAAGGTGGAATTGGTGTGAAACACCTCGATCCCTTCGCGCAGATAGTCAAAAAATCCCGGCTTGGCCTGGCCCTTGCCGCCGGTTTCCGGCTCTCCCATGGCCGTGAAAACCGTGGACGATGCGAACATCAGCAGCGAGGCCATCGCGATGATCGCGGCGTATGACGCGGGAAAGGGCAGGCTGCCCACCAGCCGGTCGGCCAATGCGACAACGCCCAGAGCCAGCAGCCCGCCACCGAAAAACCGCACCGCCAGCAGGCGCGAGCGCAGGTTCGACGGCACGCTTCGCGCCACGATGTCGTTGTAGGGCACAGCCACGATGCCGCTGATGAAGGCATAGGTTGTCCACAGCACCATGACCACGGTTGCAAGCAGGGCCGGCGGCCAGCCCGCCCCGAAATAGAGCGCGGCGGCCAGCAGCGCCATGCAGGTCGCGCGGCCAAAGGCACCGATCATGTAATACCCCATGCTGGAACCGGCGCGCTGCGCCAGAAATCCGACGATCAGTTGCGGAAACAACCAGCCGAAACGCAAGATCGCCGTGACCGCGCCAACCAGAACCGAATTTCCCGTCAACTGGTAGACCAGCGCCGACATGATGGTTGATGAATCCACCGCGGCCGAGCCGGCCTGAAACGTGATCCCGGCCACGGCCACATGCTTGAAACGGGCCCGGTCGCTCATGTTCCGGCCCAGTCCGCCGGGTTCACGAACAGCCCGAACCAGATTGACCACAGCCCCAGCGCGACAAAGATCGTGCCGATCACCCAGCGGCGAGATTTCAGCGCGTCGCCCAGCCGGTCCAGCCCACCGGAAAACCGCGGGACAAAGGCAAAGACGGCCAGCGGGGCCGACAGGAACAGCCCGAAAAGAAACATCATCACGAACCCGGTGGCCACAGTGCCGGTGGTGGCCGCCAGCCCGAGGAGGCCAAACAGGATCGGCGCGGCGCAGGCCGGGATGTTCAGCCCGAAACCGGCGCCCAGAATGGCCGGGTTGCGCGCCTTGCGCCAACCGTCCGGCGCCAGGTCGATGCGCTTCTTGAAACCGCCCGCCCGCCCGAACAGGAACGCCAGCCCGAACCCCAGGTAAACCAGCCCGAACACCAGCCAGATACCGGTTTGCAGTCCGATCAGCTTTTGCCCGAGAAAGGCAATCAGCGCTCCGAACAGACCGGCAACGACGCTGCGCACCAGGATGAACACGACAACCGCGCGCATCTTCTCGGGTCTGGACCGTGACTTCTGAGTGTCCAGAAACAGCAGGTGCCCGCCAATGGTGCAAGGTTCGACAAAGCCAAGCAGACCCAGCCCGATGGGCAAGAAAACAAGTGTCGAAACTGTCAATTCCATCGGGGCCTCTTTGTGTGCTTCAAGACAAGAGTGTCCCCCGCTGGAAGGTCAAGGCACTTCTGGGTGAGCGATCCGGTTTTTCGCGCCAATGGCGGGGAAAGCCAGAAAACGACAACGGCCCCGCAATGGGGGCCGCTTTCGGGTGAGAGGCTGGACAACGACCCAAGCGGGGCTCGTTACGGTTGCTTCCTTCCGGACCTGGCCGGGTTGGCGAGGCGCTTGCCCGCGCCAACCTCTCACGGCTTATCTAGGGTGCCGAACCGAGTCGCGCAAGAGGCAAGCGCGTCCGGGGCGGCGCGCGCCCCGGACAGCCGGTTCACAGCGAAATGCGGAACCGGGCAAAGCCTTCCGGCCCGTCGCCGACCGGTTCGATCCTGAGGCCCTTCAGATCTGCCAGATGCTCCTTGGCGCGCGGGCCGGTGTCAAACAGCACCGTGGCCTCATCCAGAGGCGCAAAGCTCCAGTTTCCATCAGCGGAGGGGTTGATCGTGCCCTGGTCGACGATGTAGCGCACGATCACGTCACGGTTGGTGTCGGGACCCTCGAAGATGATGGTGTCGCCGGTGCCGGGGAACTTGCCGCCACCCGAGGCGCGGTAGTTGTTGGTGGCGATGATAAACTCCATGTCGTCGGTCACGGGCTGGCCGTTGTATTGCAGGTTGACGATGCGGTTGGCATCCGGGTTGATCAATTCGCCCTTCGGGTCGAATTTCGACGGCTGACTCAGGTCGATCTGGTAGGTGACCCCGTCCATCACGTCGAAATTGTAGCTTGGAAAGGACGGGTTCAGCAGAACCTGATCGGGCTTGCCCGGTTCGATCTGGTTGAAGATGCCCGCCGACCGTTCCAGCCAGTCCCTGACCTGCGCACCGTTCACGCGCACCGCGCGCACGGTATTGGGATACAGATAGAGGTCGGCGACATTCTTGATCGCCACATCGCCTGCGGGCACGTCGGTGTAGTATTCCGGCCCGCCCCGGCCCCCGGCCTTGAACGGCGCCGCCGCCGACAGGATCGGCAGGCCCTCGTTCTCGGTGCCTTTCATCATGTCCTCGATATACCATCGCTGCGCGTTCGATACGATCTGAACGGACGGATCGTCAGCCACCAGCGCAAAGTAGCTGTGCAACGGCGCCGATGTCTTGCCAACCCCGCGCCGGATGTATTCCAGGGTGGCCTCGTGTTCCGGCCTCACCGCATCGAGCACGCTTTGAACGCTGTCCACCAGTGCCGTCGTCGAGCGGTCTTCGTTGCGCCTGGAAATCGGGCGCACCTCGGTCGAGGTGCTCACCACGGCCCAGCTGTTGCCGTCGCGTTCGAGCAGCAGGTCGATGACGCCAAGGTGGCTGCCCCAGAACCCGCCCATGGTGGCCGGTTTGCCGTGGATGGTGCCGGTGGCCACATCGACCCCGGCAAAGTCGTCATACTTTGCCGACGGGAACACCAGATGGCTGTGGCCCGTCATCAGCGCATCGATGCCATCGACCTGCGCCAGCGGAACCGAGGCGTTTTCCATCCCGTCGGTATGGTTGGCCGAGCCGATGCCCGAATGGCTGAGCGCGATGATGATATCGGCGCCTTCTTCCTTCATCTGCGGCACATAGGCCCTGGCGGTTTCGACGATGTCGCGCGCGTTGACCTTGCCTTCAAGATGGCGCCGGTCCCAGTTCATGATCTGCGGCGGCACGAACCCGATCAGCCCGACCCGGATGGCATGTTCATTGCCGTCGCCATCCTTCATCACGCGATCAAGGATCACATAGGGCGGGATCAGCGTTTCGTCAGCGGCAGGAGCCGCGCCCATGGTCTTGACCACGTTGGCCGATACGATCGGGAAACTTGCGCCAGCCAGGGATTTCATCAGGAAATCAAGGCCATAGTTGAACTCGTGGTTGCCCAGGGTCGAGGCGTCGAAATTCAGCGTGTTCATCGCGGTGATGACCGGATGCATGTCGCCGTCCTTCATGCCGCGCTCATAGGCGATGTAGTCGCCCATCGGGTTGCCCTGCAAAAAGTCACCGTTGTCGACGAGCATGGAATTGGTGGCTTCGGCGCGGATATCGGCGATATGCGCCGCGGTGCGGGCCAGCCCGACGGTGTCGCGCGGCTTGTCGGAGTAATAATCATAAGGGTAGACGTGCACATGCAGGTCCGTGGTTTCCATGATGCGCAGATGCGCCTGGCTGGCGGCGGCATTTGCGGAAAACGGATGCAGGGCAACCAGTGTCGCGCCGGCTGTTGTCTGGGCCAGAAAAGCCCGTCTCGAAACACCTCTGGAAATCTTCTTTGGCATCTGGATTTTCTCCCTGAACGACTTGATTTGATGGACCACCCTAACACGGTTTGCCGAGTCGTGGGCGCCGCGCGGTGCCCGGCTGCGGATTTTCGCTCGGCCGGCAAGCTTGTTGGGCCCCGGACCATCACCGGACCATCACCGGACCGGCCCGGCTTTTCGTTTACGTCTTGGGTGATCTGTGGCAGGTCTCGGCAGTGAACAGCGGAGGGCAGAAGGTGCTGGCCAGCAACCAGATGACATTTGAACGTGACGGGCTTGAGCGGGCGGCGCATCTGCGCGCGAATGCTGATGAAATCGTCCGGTTGCGGGCCGACAGGGATGCGCGGGCCATCGTGATCTGGCAGGGCAGGCCGCTTGTGGAGAGCGCAGACAGTCATGTGCTTGCGCGCCTTGCGCTGGATCACCCGATGCTGGCCGCGGGAGCCGGCGAAGAAGTATTTCTGGGCCTCGGCCCGCGCGGTGCGCTGTTTGCCATCGACCTTTCCGGCTGGTCGCCTGAAACCCCGATACCCGAAGCCGGCGGGTTTCCTGACGACAGCCAGACCCGGCACCCCAAGGCGCCCGTCGATCATCTCTTTGTGGACCTGCGGATGAACATGTCACGACTTCCTGCGCTGGATGCCGGGCTTGCCGCGACAGCCAGGGCGATCCTGGGATGGCACGAAATTCACCGTTTCTGTGCCAATTGCGGTCAGGAAAGCCGGGTGTCCATGGCCGGCTGGCAGCGTGACTGTCCGGCCTGCGGCCGCCGCCATTTTCCGCGCACCGACCCGGTGGTGATCATGCTGTTGACGCACGGAAACTCTGTGCTGCTGGGGCGCTCGCCGGGCTGGCCCGAGGGCATGGTTTCCTTGCTTGCGGGTTTCGTCGAACCCGGCGAGACACTGGAAGCCGCCGTCCGGCGCGAGGTTCACGAAGAAGTCGGCCTGCGCGTCGGGCGCGTGTCCTACCTGACATCGCAGCCCTGGCCCTTTCCGGCATCACTCATGATCGGCTGTGCGGCCGAGGCGCTGAGCACGCAGATCACCATGGACCCGGTGGAAATCGAACACGCCTTCTGGATCAGCCGGGAAGAGCTGATGGACGTCTTCGCCGGCACCCGGAACGACATGTTTCCGGCGCGGCCCGGCTCGGTTGCGCATTTTCTTTTGCGCAACTGGCTTGCCGACATATCCCAACCGCGCTTAGAACCGTCCGACAACTGATGGTGTGGGCATGAAACTTTCGACGCGGCAGGATGTGGAAGCACCAATCGAGTTCGTCTTTGAACGGGCGGCTGATTTCGATGCGCATTTGCGCCAGGCCCTGCGCCGGGGCATCGACGCGCGCCGCACCGATGCCCTGACCACCGTGGACGTCGGTATGAGCTGGCAGGCCCAGATCCAGTTCCGCGGCAAGCCACGCAAGATCATCGGGCAGCTGTGTGCCCTCGACGGGCCGAACGGGTTTGAAATCCAGTCCAGTTCGGGGGGCATCGACAGTGTTTTCAGTGTCGAATTTCTGCCTCTGTCGCCGCGGCGCACCCGCATCCGGGCCGGTCTTGATCTGCGCCCGTCGACACTTTCGGCCCGGCTGCTCATTCAGTCTCTGAAACTGGGAAAGCATCGCCTGAACGAACGGTTTTCGCACCGGATCGCCCGGTTCGCGGAAGAAACCGAAGGACGTTTCGCCGTGGCCCAAAACCTGTAGGGTCAGGCGCCGTTGACCCGGTCGCACGCCTTGTGCGGGCGCGCTCAGCGCTGCCGGTTCGCCGGGTAGACGCCCAGCAAAGTCATTTCCGAGGTGAAGTAGTCCAGTTCTTCAAGGGCCAGCTTGACGTTGTGGTCATCCGGGTGGCCTTCGATGTCGGCATAGAATTGCGTGGCCGAAAACGACCCGTCCACCATGTAGCTTTCCAGCTTGGTCATGTTGACGCCGTTGGTGGCAAAGCCACCCGTCGCCTTGTAAAGCGCAGCCGGAATGTTGCGCACGCGAAACACGAAAGAGGTGATCATCTTGCCGTCGCCGCGGCGGCTCAGGTCCAGTTCTCGCGACATCAGCAGAAAGCGCGTCGTGTTGTGGGAATGATCCTCGATATGGCGCGCCAGAACATCCAGCCCGTAGATCTCGCCCGCCAGTTCCGATGCCAGGGCCCCCTGCGATCTGTCACCCTGCTGTGCCACATGCTGCGCCGCGCCCGCGGTGTCGGCGGCAGTTTGCGGGGTGATGTCGTGTTCCTTCAGGAAATCGCGACACTGCCCCAGCAAAACCGTGTGGCTCAGCGCGGTCCGCACATCGCCGATTGACGTTCCCCGAACGCCCAGCAGGTTGATATGCACCCGCACGAAGGCTTCGTCGACGATATGCAGCCCCGAGGCCGGCAGCAGCCGGTGAATGTCGGCGACCCGCCCGTAGGTGGTGTTTTCAACCGGCAGCATGGCCAGGTCGGCGTCGCCCCGGCGCACGCATTCGATGACGTCCTCGAACGTCGCACGCGGGATCGCTTCAAGCTCGGGGCGATAGTCACGGCAGGCCTGGTGTGAATAGGCGCCGGGTTCTCCCTGGAAGGCGATGCGTCCTGTCATGTGTCTCTTTTACCGGTTTGGGCCAACAAGGGCGTTTGGTCGCGCCTCTTATACCTTGAAACTTGCGCTGGGAAGCGGGTAGATAGCGCGAAATTCTCGAGGATATGGAACGCGACATGTTCGACACAATGACAATGACCAAGATAGGCGGCGCTTTTTTCGGCGCTCTTTTGATCTTTCTGCTGGGGAACTGGGTTGCCCAGATGATCTATTTCCCCGGTGAGGGGCATGGCGGCGAAGAGCATGTCGCCAAGGCCTATCCGATTGAGGTCGAGGGGGCCGAAGGTGGTCACGAAGCCGAGGTTGAAGAGGTCGACTTTGGCGCGCTGCTTGCCGCGGCCGATGCAGACAAGGGCGCCAAGGTGTTTTCCAAATGCAAGGCCTGCCACAAGATCGAGCCGGGGGTGAATGCCACGGGGCCGTCGCTCTATGGCATCGTTGGCCGCCCGGTCGCGGCGGCAGAAGGTTTTGGCTATTCCGGGGCGCTTTCCGGTCTGGGCGGCGAATGGACTCCGGAACGGCTGAACGAATTCCTGGCCAACCCGAAGGCGTTCGCGCCAGGCACGAAAATGACGTTCTCGGGACTGAAAAAGATCCAGGACCGCGCGAACCTGATTGCCTATCTCGATTCGCTCGACGGCTGAGGCCGCGCGCACGGGCCGATCCGGCACATGACCTGTCGCAGGCCGCCCCGTATCGGGGCGGCTTTTCCGGTTCCGGAGGGCAGGCATCCGGCAGATCCGCCCGAGCACGAAAAAATGACCGGTTTTGAATGTGTTCGCCCGGGCATGGGCCAATCTCCACTTGATTTGCCGCGCGCTGCGCACATACGCTGGCAGCCAACAAAGGCGCGGGCCGCGGGCCTTGCATCACGGATGGAGGATGAAACCATGAACAGCCGCAAGATCGATGCAACCGCAAAGACGCAGCGTGCTTCTGCCCTGTCCTGGCGGTGGGTGGTCATGGGGTTTTCCCTGCTGTTCGTCGCGCTGGTCTGGGCCGCGCAGGCGCGGGCGCAGGAAACCACGGTTTCACACGGGTTCAAACGCTTTGGCGAGTTGAAATACCCGGCCGACATGGCCCACCTCGACTATGTGAACCCGGATGCCCCGAAGGGTGGAGAAATCGCGGTCTGGACGCAGGGCACCTTCGACAGTTTCAACTCGTATGCGCGCAAGGGAACGGCGGTCTGGGGCGCAACGATCGGCATCGAGCGCCTGATGACCAGCACCGCGGATGAGATCGGCTCCAGCTACTGCCTGCTTTGCGAGTCGATTGAATATCCGGAAGATCATTCCTGGGTCATTTTCCATCTGCGCGATGACGTCAAGTTCGCCGATGGCACGTCAATGACGGCCGAAGACGTGGCCTTCACCCACAATCTGACCATGGAACAGGCGCTGGAGTCCTTCCGCGAAGGGGTCAAGCGCATCATCTCGGGGGTCGAAGTGATCGATCCGCTGACCGTCAAGTTCACTTTCGTGCCGGACAGCCCGAAGTTCGACCGCATTGACCAGGCCGGCGCGACATCGGTCATGTCAAAGGCGTGGTTCGAAAAGACCGGCCACCGGCTTGATGAAACCAGCGATGAGCCGTTCATGGGCACCGGCCCCTATGTGCTCGACAGTTTTGAATTCAACGAGCGTGTGATCTACAAGCGCAACCCGGACTACTGGGGGGAAAACCATCCGCTGAATATCGGACGCAACAACTTCGACACGATCAGGGTCGAATATTTCGCCGACAGCAACGCCGCCTTCGAAGGCTTCAAGGCCGGCGCCTATACATTCCGCATTGAAAACTCGTCCAAGCAATGGGCGACCGGTTATGACTTTCCGGCGCTTGAAAAGGGATGGGTGGTGAAGGGCGAACTGCCCGACGGCACCATGGCCTCGGGTCAGGCATTCATCATCAACCTGCGTCGCGAAAAGTTCCAGGACCCCCGCGTGCGTGAGGCGATTGGCCTGATGTTCAACTTCGAATGGTCGAACGAAAGCCTGTTCTTCGGGCTGTATGAGCGGATCAATTCCTTCGTTGAAAACAGCTACCTGGAGCCGATGGGGCCGCCGTCTGACGCCGAACTCAAGGTGCTGGAACCGATCGCCGATCTGCTGCCGCCCGGCGTTCTGGACAGCGAGCCGGTGATGGCGCCGGTGTCGCGCGCCGATCAGGCCTTTGACCGGGCCAATGCCCGCAAGGCCGGCAAGCTGCTGGACGAAGCGGGCTGGACCGTGGGCGATGACGGCATGCGCCGCAATGCGGCCGGCGAGACGCTGAAGGTAGAGTTCCTGCAACGCTCCCCGGCGTTTGACCGGATCGTCAACCCTTACGTCGACAACCTGCGCAAGATTGGCGTCGATGCCAGGCTTGACCGGGTCGATAATGCGCAATGGGTCGATCGGCGCTATGCCTTCGATTACGATACGGTCAATGACAGCATGGCGCTTGGCTATGAGCCCGGCTCGGGGCTGGCGCAGATGTTGGGCTCGGCCGATGCCGACGTGTCGGTGTTCAACTCGCCCGGGCTCAAGAACGAAGCCGTGGACGCGCTGATCGAGGTGATCCGGCGCGCCGAAACCAAGGAAGAGCTGGACCCGGCGGTCTCGGCGCTTGACCGCGTGCTGCGCGCCATCCGTTTCTGGGTGCCGCAATGGTACAAGGACGTGCACACCGTGGCCTATTACGACATGTTCGAATACCCCGAACCGCTGCCGCCTTATGACCTTGGCTACCTCGACTTCTGGTGGGTCAATGCCGACAAGGCCGCGGCGCTCAAGGCCGCCGGCGCCTTTCAGTAGCGGCTGAACAGGCAGGTCGCGTCGCATGGGCGCCTATATCGTTCGCAGGCTGCTGCTGATCATCCCCACGCTTCTCGGGATCATGATCATCAACTTCACCCTGACCCAGTTCGTTCCCGGCGGGCCGGTCGAGCAGATCATCGCCCAGATGCAGGGCGAAGGCGACGTGTTCGAAACCATTGCCGGCGGGGCGACGGAAACCAGGGGCAACGTGGCGCTCGGTGACAACGCCCTGTCGACGAAATACATCGGCGCTCGCGGCTTGCCGGAAGAATTCATCGCCGAGCTGGAAAAGCAGTTCGGCTTCGACAAGCCGCCGCTCGAGCGCTTTTTGAACATGATGTGGAACTACATCCGCTTCGATTTCGGCGAAAGCTACTTTCGCTCGGAAAAGGTGCTTTCGCTGGTCTGGGACAAGCTGCCGGTCTCGATCACGCTGGGGCTGTGGTCCACGCTCATCGCCTATCTGGTGTCGATCCCGCTTGGCATCCGAAAGGCGGTAAAGGACGGCTCGCGCTTTGACACCTGGACCAGTGCGCTGATCATCGTGGGCTATGCCATTCCGGGGTTCCTGTTTGCGATCCTGCTGCTCGTTCTGTTTGCCGGCGGCAGCTACTGGCAGATATTCCCGCTGCGCGGCCTGACATCAAGCAACTGGGAAGAATTGTCGTTGCTCGGCAAGGTCGGCGACTATTTCTGGCACATTACCCTGCCGGTGCTCGCCAGTTCGATATCGGGTTTCGCCACGCTGACCCTGCTCACCAAGAACTCGTTTCTCGACGAGATCAAGAAGCAATACGTGATCACGGCGCGCGCCAAGGGCCTGTCCGAGCGTCGCGTGCTTTACGGTCACGTCTTTCGCAACGCCATGCTGATCGTGATTGCGGGATTTCCGGCCCTTTTCATCGGCATCTTCTTCGGCGGCTCGGTAATCATCGAAACCCTGTTCTCGCTTGACGGGCTGGGCCGGCTCGGGTTTGAGGCAGCGCTGGCGCGCGACTATCCGATCATCTTCGGCACGTTGTTCTTCTTCGGCCTGATCGGCCTGTTGATCGGTATCCTCAGCGACCTGATGTATGTTTTCGTCGATCCGCGCATCGACTTTGACGTCCGAGAAACCTGATGGCCGGTTTCCCGGAACATATCCCCACGGAACTGGCCAGGCCGTTGCCCGGGCCGGAGCATCGGCCGGGACGCCGGGCGCGCCTGTCGCCGCTCAACCAGCGCCGCTGGCGCAATTTCAAGCGTAACCGCCGTGCCCTGTGGTCGCTCTGGATATTTTCGATCCTGTTCGGCCTGTCGCTCTTTGCCGAGTTCATCGCCAACGACAAGCCGATCCTCGTCAGCTACCGGGGCGAATTGCGGATGCCGATCTTCAGGTTCTACCCGGAAACCGCCTTCGGCGGCGACTTCAGGACCGAGGCAATCTATCGCGACCCCGAGGTGCAGTGCCTGATCGTGACAGGCGGCCTGCCCGAATGCTGGGATGATCCCGAGACCCTCATTCGCGACGCGCAGGATGGCGAGGTGGCGGGGCAGGCGATCGAAAAGGGCTGGATGATCTGGCCGCCGATCCGCTCCAGCTACCAGACCCTGTCCAATGAAGCGGGCGTGGCGCCGGCGCCCCCCTCGCGCGCTCACCTGCTGGGCACCGACGACACCAAGCGCGACGTGCTGGCACGCGTGATCTACGGCTTCCGCCTGTCGATCATCTTCGCCATTCTCGTCACCGTCTCGACCTCGATCATCGGCATCGCCGCGGGCGCAGTGCAGGGCTATTTCGGCGGCTGGACCGACCTGATTTTCCAGCGCGCGCTGGAAATCTGGGGGTCGACCCCTTCGCTTTACGTGATCATCATCCTGTTTGCGATCCTCGAGCGCAGCTTCTGGGTGCTGGTCTTCGTCACCGTTCTGTTCGGCTGGCCGGCTCTGGTGGGCGTTGTGCGCGCCGAGTTTCTGCGCGCGCGCAACTTCGAATATGTGCGCGCCGCCCGTGCGCTTGGGGTTTCCAACCGCACGATCATGTTCCGCCACATGCTCCCCAACGCGATGGTGGCCACCGTCACCTTGCTCCCGTTCCTGATCACCGGCGCCATCGGCGGGCTTGCCGGGCTTGACTTTCTGGGCTTCGGGCTGCCCTCCTCGGCGCCGTCGCTGGGTGAGCTGACCTTGCAGGCCAAGCAGAACCTGCAGGCCCCCTGGCTTGGCTTCACCGCGTTTTTCACCTATGCCATCATGCTGTCGCTGCTGGTCTTCATCTTCGAAGGCGTGCGCGACGCGTTCGATCCGCGAAAGACATTCCAATGAACACGGTTCTCGAGGTGAAGAACCTGTCGGTTTCCTTCCGCCAGGACGGCCAGCTGCATCCGGCGGTGCGCCAGGTCTCCTTCACCGTCGGCAAGGGCGAAACCGTGGCGCTTGTCGGCGAAAGCGGCTCGGGCAAGTCGGTCACGGCCCTGTCCACCGTGTCGCTGCTGGGCGACAGCGCGCGTGTCGAAGGGTCCGTGACCTACAAGGGCGAAGAGCTCATCGGCGCGCCCGAAAAGCGGCTGATGGCGGTGCGCGGCAACGACATTTCCTTTATCTTCCAGGAACCGATGACCTCGCTCAACCCGCTGCACACGCTGGAAAAACAGCTGGCCGAAAGCCTGGCGCTGCACCAGGGCATTGCCGGCCCGCAGGCGCGCGGCAAGGTGATCGAACTGCTGGAAAAGGTCGGCATCGACCAGCCCGAATCGCGCCTCGGGGCCTATCCGCACCAGCTTTCCGGCGGCCAGCGTCAGCGGGTGATGATCGCGATGGCGCTGGCCAACGGCCCGGACCTGCTGATCGCGGATGAGCCGACAACGGCGCTCGATGTCACCATCCAGGCGCAAATTCTCGACCTTCTGGCCGAGCTGAAATCGGCCGAGAACATGTCGATGCTGTTCATCACCCACGACCTTGCCATCGTGCGCCGGATCGCCGACAGGGTCTGCGTCATGCAGGATGGCGAGATTGTCGAACAGGGTCCGACCGAGGAAATTTTCACCAACCCGCGCCACCCCTACACCGTGAAGTTGCTCAGTGCCGAATCCGCCGGCGGGCCGGGGCCCGTGCCCGAAAATGCCCGGGAAATCGTGCGCACCGAGGCCCTGCGCATCTGGTTCCCGATCCAGCGCGGGCTTCTCAAGCGCACGGTCGGCCATGTGAAAGCGGTGAACGCCGCGACGCTTTCCGTGCACGAGGGGGAAACCCTTGGCATTGTTGGCGAAAGCGGTTCCGGCAAGACCACCCTGGCGCTCGCGATCATGCGCCTGATCGCCTCGGAAGGGCCGATCGTCTTTCAGGGTCAGGATATCCAGGGCTGGAAATCAAGGCGCCTGCGCCCGCTGCGCCGGCACATGCAGATCGTGTTTCAGGATCCGTATGGCTCGCTCAGCCCGCGCATGACGTGCGAAGAAGTCATCGCCGAAGGCCTTTCGATCCACGCGATCGACCCGACACGCGACCGGCGCGAAATGGTCGCCGAGATCATGGAAGAAGTCGGGCTCGACCCGGCCACCATGCACCGCTACCCGCACGAGTTTTCCGGCGGCCAGCGCCAGCGCATCGCCATTGCGCGCGCCATGATCTTGCGCCCGCGCCTTGTGGTGCTCGATGAACCCACCTCGGCGCTCGACATGACGGTGCAGGTCCAGATCGTCGACCTCCTGCGCCAGCTTCAGGCGCGCCACAAGCTGGCCTACCTGTTCATCAGCCACGACCTCAAGGTGGTGCGTGCCCTCAGCCACAGGGTGATGGTCATGAAAAACGGCGACATCGTTGAGCAGGGCCCCGTCGAGCAGGTCTTTGCAGCCCCGAAATCAGACTATACCCGCACCCTGATGAAGGCCGCTTTCCTCGCCTGAGCAACCCGCGGCCCGGCTTCATCTTGCCCCAAATACTCCCGCCGGAGGCAAACCTGAACGCCCCCGAACGGGGGCGTGAGGACCAAAAAATCGCGCCGCCAGGCGCGTCATTCCTGTTTCTTGCCCGCGTCAGCCGGGCCCGATCGGCGTGCACTGCACGGCGCGCGCTTCCAGCCGCCGGCAGGCAAGTGCCGCCATGTCCTTTGACAGCCCGACAAAGTTGGCCTCATAACCACGCCGGCTCTTGACAACCTTGCGCAAGGCTTCATCCAGCGTTCCAAGCTCGTTCAACGCGGTGCGCAACAAGATGCGCTCTGCTTCGAACCGCGTATTGAAAGAGCCGACGTTGATGCCCCACAAACGGCCGCCCGAGGTTGATATTCTGGTGACGACTTCCGGGGCCTCCAGTTCCTGCGGCAGGATGTTGGCGTCCATCGCAGCCAGGGTCGTGCTGCCGGGGCGGGCGATCGGCGCAACGCCCGGGTCGACCGACGCCAGGGTCGCTGTCCGGGGCGCCGTGCCGGCCTCGGCCAGCGCAGTTTCAATATCCTGTGCCATGGCCAGCAACAGCTCTTCGGACAGAACCGGCGCGTTGCCGTCGGGCCGCGCCATCGGGCGAAGGCTGGTTGTCACGGCACGAACCAGGTTTCTGGTGGGCGCAATGCGTCCGCGGTCCGTGCCATAAGCCGGGCGGGGCGGTTTGTTGACTGCGGCACGCTGCGGTGCGCGCCGAAACCCGAGATCCAGCAACTCGGCCACCTTGGCATTTCGCGAAGTTGTCGAAACGCCGCCAAAGACCGTGGCGATGATCCTTTTGCTGCCGCGTCGTGCGGAAGCGACAAGGTTGAAGCCCGCCGCGTTCGTATAGCCGGTCTTGATGCCATCGGCGCCGCGGTAACTGCTCAGAAACCGGCGGTTGGTGTTGGAGACCTTGCGCACGCCGGCATCGGTCGTGATGCGCGAAAACAGGTTGTAATATTCCGGATAGTCGAAAAACAGGTGCCGTCCGAGCGTTGTCATGTCCCGGGCGGTCGAAAGATGGCCCCGTTCGGTCAGCCCGTTTGCATTCTTGAAGGTCGTGCGCGACATGCCCAGAGCCTTGGCGGTCCGGTTCATTCGCCGGGCAAAGGCGGCCTCCGAACCCTCGATGGCAATCCCGATGGCGGTTGCCGCATCATTTGCCGATTTCACGGCCGCGGCGCGGATCAGATAGCGCAGCTTGATCTTCTGCCCGGCTCTCAGCCCCAGTTTCGATGGCGGCTCATTTGCCGCCTGGCGGGTGATCGTCACAACGCTATCGAGGGATATTTCGCCATTCCGGATGGCTTCGAACGCAATGTAAAGCGTCATCATCTTTGTCAGAGATGCCGGATGCAACCGGGTGTCGGCGTTGCGCGAATGCAGAACCTCACCCGTGCGTGCATCGATTACCATCGCGGCATAGGGCGCAGAATGCGCCTTCAGTGGTGGCAACAATGCCAACACAGTCATAGCCAACAAGAATAGCCCGAAACGGGCAATCTGCCCCAGACGCTTTTCCACGTCGCTCACCTTTACTGCCTCATGTGCCGGGATCTTTTGCCCCTGGCATTCGTTTTGTTTGCGCGACACTAGCACAGGCGTCTGAATCGGAAAATACCCAAATTTCAATAAGATTCCCGATGATCTGAATGTCGCCTATCTACATATGGTATCCGGGTGGCTCCGCCATACAAGATGCGACGAGCGCAATCACAAATCGCCAATGAGCGATGTCAACTGGTCCAGCCGGTCGATCCGGTGAAACCGCGCGTGGCCTTCGGGGGGGCGGGCGATTTCGAGTTGCCAAGTCAGATCATGGGGCACATGCACGCCCCATGCGCCCGCTTCCAGCGCCGGCAACACATCGGAGCGCATCGAATTGCCGACCATCAGCGCGCGCTCGGGGCCGTCACCACGCCGCCTGAAGATGTCATCATAGGCCGCCGCCGTCTTGTGGGACAGTATCTCGACACCGTCAAACAACTCGCCCAGCCCGGATTGCGCAAGTTTGCGTTCCTGGTCCAGCAGGTCGCCCTTGGTGATGAGAAGCACCCGGAAGCTGTCTGACAGCCCGATCACGGTGTCGCGGACACCCGGCAGCAGTTCGATGGGGTGGCTGAGCATATCCTGCCCGGCCTCGATCAGTTCCCGGATCAGGGATGCGGGCACCTTTTCATTTGTGACCTCTATGGCGGTCTCGATCATCGACAGGACAAACCCCTTGACGCCGAACCCGTAGCGCCCGAGATTGCGCCGCTCCGAGGCGAGAAGCCGCTCGGACAGATGGTCCGGGTCGGCGAAATCGGCAAGCAGCTCTGCGAATCGCTCTTGCGTCATGCGGAAAAACTGTTCGTTTTCCCACAATGTATCGTCGGCATCGAAACCAATTGTTGTCAGATTTGCGCTCATGGGTTTCCAGAATTGGTCAAATGCTCGCAGCCCCCTTTTCAGTGGCTGCAATCAGCCTATATATTCCAACTTGAAAAAGACAAGCAGGCCCTGCCCGGAGCATTTACAGTTGAGCGTGGTCACAATTTCAATGTCGAGCGACAAGGACACCCCCGGAACCGACCTTGGGGTGGTCACCCAGGTGCGGCCGAAAACCAAGCGGCCGCCACTTTACAAGGTCTTGCTGCTGAATGACGATTTCACGCCGATGGAATTTGTCGTTCACGTTCTGGAACGCTTTTTTGGCCTGTCCAACGCCCAGGCCATTGAAATCATGTTGACCGTGCACAAGAAGGGCGTGGCCCTGGTTGGGGTGTTTTCGCATGAAATTGCGGAAACCAAGGTAAATCAGGTCATGGATTTTGCCCGCCAGCATCAACACCCGCTGCAATGCACCATGGAAAAGGAATAGCGCGTTCGCGCGCGAATCATGGGCCGGTCACGTTTTTCATCCGCACTTCTGGCGGGGGCCGTGGAATTGCCTCAGACCGGCCAGATTGCCGTGTTTCGCCCCTCTGGCGAACAGGATCTGTCGGCGCTTGATGCCGCTCGTGTGCAGATCATCCATGGGTTTTATCCGCATCACGAGGCGTGGCGGTCGCGCGGCTATCGCGTTGCCGTCGAGGCTTCCGGCAGCCATGACGCCGGGGTCGTGTTCCTGCCGCGCGCAAAGGCGCAGGCGCGCGATCTGATTGCGCGGGCCGCGGATTGCTCGCAGTCCGGCATTGTCATCGTTGACGGGCAAAAGACCGATGGCGTTGATTCCATCCTCAAGGCCTGCCGCAAGGCCGGCGCCCGCGTCAGCGAGGTGTTTTCCAAGGCGCACGGGAAGACGTTTTCGTTCACAGGGGGCGACTTTTCCGGCTGGCGGGCCCCGGCGCAACTGGACATCGAAGCGGGGTTCGTCACGGCGCCCGGGGTGTTTTCGGCCGATGGGATCGACACGGGGTCGGCGCTTCTGGCCGCCGCGATGCAGGGGCAGCTGAAAGGCCGGGTGTGTGATCTTGGGGCCGGCTGGGGGTATCTTTCGCGCAAGGTTCTGTCTTCGGAAAAAGTGACCGAGTGCCACCTGGTCGAAGCCGAACATGCGGCATTGGAATGCGCGCGGCACAATATAGACGACGCGCGCGCGCAATTTCACTGGGCTGATGCCACGCAGTTTTCCGGGGCCGGAGATTTTGATCACGTCGTGACCAACCCGCCCTTCCATGTGGGCCGCGCAGCCGATGCCAGCCTGGGGCAGGGCTTCATTGCCGCCGCCGCGCGGCTGCTTGGCCGTCGCGGCACGCTCTGGCTGGTGGCAAACCGGCATTTGCCGTATGAAAGGGAACTGGCGGCGGCCTTTGGTGAGGTCGCCGAACTCGGTGGTGACGGATCATTCAAGGTGTTGCGGGCCTCGAGACCGCACGGGGCAGGGGGCCGGGGCCCGCAATCAACAGGCAGAAAACAGGTGCTGACATGACGTTCTCAATCGCCGGAAAAACCGCCATCGTGACCGGCGCGGCAAACGGAATTGGGCTGGCCATTGCGCGCCATTTCGCGTCGCAGGGCGCAAATGTCATGCTGGCCGACATGGATGAGGAACGCCTGGCCGATGAGGTGGGCACGGGGGCTGACGACGACAGCGGCAACATGCAGGTCTTTGCGGGCGATCTGCGCAAGAAGCTGACGCAGGCCAACCTCTTGTCGGCGACAATCGATGCGTTCGATCGCGTCGACATCCTTGTGAACGCCTCGCGCCAGGTCATGACGTCCGATCCCTTTGATCTGGACGACAAGTCGCTTGATGTGCTCTTGAAGCAGAACCTGCTCAGCGGTTACCGGCTCAGCCAGACGGTTTCCAGGCGGATGATTCTCCAGGCCGAAAAGGACGACAATCAAGACGGTCCGGTGGGCAGCATCATCAACATTTCCTCGATCGCCTCGCAGCGCGTGCATCCGGACCTTCTGGCCTATTCCGTTTCAAGCGCCGCGCTGAACCAGTTGACACGCGCGCTGGCGGTGGTTCTGGCACCCAGGAGAATCCGGGTGAACGCGGTGGCTCTGGGGTCGGTCATGAGCGCCAGTCTGCGTGACGCCCTGTCCAGCGGTGATGAAGCGCGCGAAGACATCATCGGCCATACCCCGCTCGGGCGCATCGCGGCGGCGTCGGAACTGGCCGAGCCGGTGCAGTTTCTGGCGTCCGATGCATCGAACTTCATAACCGGTCAGATCCTGACCGCCGATGGCGGGCGCACGCTGCTGGATGTCGTGGATACCCCGGCGCACTAGCTGGGGTCGCCCTCGCGGTCCACGTTGCGCGGCTGTATGGCCAATGGACGCCTGGTCGACAAGCAGCGCCATATCCATGGCGGTTGCGGTCATGCCGATTTCAAACGAATTGAGCAGAGAGGCCCGGTCCGGGGCGGTCCAGGGTGCCCGCCCGGGCCGCCCCGGACCACGCCAACCAGATCAATTCAGGGCCAAAAGGCGCAGCTTGCGGCGCAAGCTGCCTAACCTTCCGGGTGCAGCTGGCGGCACTGCTCGGCCAGCGTCACGGCGCGCGCTGCCTTTTCGTTGCGCGCTTTCAAGAGCGATTGCAGCTTGGCCTGTTCCGCCTTCAGGTCAATGGCCACGGGAACCTCGCGTTCCTGAGCCACCGGCAACTCGCAATAAACCGGCTTTCCATCGACTTCGCCGCAAACCTGTTCTTCGGTATCGAAATAGTCTTCCGTGCGTATCGCATACCCGCGCGAAATGTTGGCGCGCGTCTGGGCGATCAGCTGATCCAGGATCCGAATGTCCCTGGTCGCGCTGGCAACGCAGTTCTGGTAGGGCGAGGCACAGGCCGCCAGCAGCAGCGGCAGGCCGAGGAACAGGTTACGCATCGATACTTCTCCGGAATTGGGAATTGCTGCTAAATTACGTCGCATCTGCCGATATGGGAAGCAATCCGGCCTGTTATCGGATAACACCGCGGAAAATGGCCAAGCGAGACAAGACATGACCGACGAATTCGACGCCCGAAAAGCCCGCGCCGCCACCTGGTTCCGCGAGCTGCGCGACCAGATCGTGGCCGCCTTCGAGGCGCTGGAAGACAGCCAGACGACCGGCCCTTTTGCCGATCGGGCCCCGGGCCGGTTCGAGGTCTCCGAAACAATACGCGCCTCCGACGACGGCTCCGACGCCGGCGGCGGGCTGATGAGCGTGATGCGCGGCGGGCGCGTCTTTGAAAAGATCGGAGTCAATGTCTCCACCGTGCACGGGCGCCTTGGCGAACGCGCGCAAAAGGCGATGGCGGCGCGCGGCGTGCCCGGCATGGCGGACGATCCGCGCTTCTGGGCCTCGGGCATTTCGCTGGTGGCCCACATGCAGAACCCGCACACGCCCTCGGTGCACATGAACGCCCGCATGTTCTGGACCCCGCACGCCTGGTGGTTCGGCGGTGGGTCCGACCTGAACCCCTGCATCGAGTATGACGAAGACACCGCCCAGTTCCATGCCGTGCAGAAAACCCACTGCGACCGTCACGACGCCGACTATTACCCGCGCTTCAAGGCATGGGCCGACGACTATTTCTACGTCCCGCATCGCAAACGCGCCCGCGGGGTGGGCGGCATCTTTTTCGATGACCTGAACACCGGCGACTGGGAGGCCGATTTTGCCTTTACCCAGGACGCAGGGCGCGCCTTCCTGCCGGCCTACGTCCCGCTGGTGGAAAAGCGCCGCGACACGCCCTGGGACGCGGCCGACAAGGACACCCAGCTGATCCACCGCGGGCTCTATGCCGAATACAACCTGGTCTATGACCGGGGCACGAAATTCGGGCTGGAAACCGGCCACGACCCAAGCGCGGTGCTGATGAGCCTGCCGCCGCTTGCGAAATGGGTGTGACGGTCTGAATTGATTTTGCCCGGGGCGCTTGCGTCCCGGGCAGCGCCCGGACCTCCCCCACGGGAAGGGCGCTTCACGCCCACCCCGAGGCCCGGGCGCCGCCCTCGGCTCCTTACCCCCACACCAACCGACCTTCCGCCAGCCGCACCTCCCATGCCGCCTTGGGCCATTCGCGCAGCACCACCGCGCCGCCCGGTTTCAGCATGATGCGCCAGCTTTCGCGCGCCACCGGCTCGGGGGCTGCAAAGGCCGCGCAGACCAGCACCGCCAGGTTGGCCCGCCCGTCCGGGTCGCGCACAGACTGGTAACGGATCGCCCCGGCGCCCGCGTCGCGGGCCTGCTCGGCCAGTTCCAGGCAGGCGGTGTAGTCATTCGGATCGGTCCATTTCGCGCGCTCCACGGCCAAGGGCCCGTCCATCAGGTCCACGGCTTCCGCCGCCACATCCACCGCGAAACCGGTATATTCCGCCGCGCGCTCGGGCAACTCGGCCTCTGGGGCGGCGGCAAAGAACTGCAACCGGTACCACACCGTTTCCATCGCCGCCGTCAGCGCTTTTTCGGCTGCATAGAACACCCCGGGCGTCAGCCCCTTGCGCCGAAATCGGCTGTCATCGGGGTAAAGCCCGTAACGAAACGGCGCGGCCATCAGGTAGTGCAGGTGCTGGCAGTCTTTCGGCACCGCCGGCTTGGCGCGCTCGAGAATATCTTCAAGGACGGTCTGTTCTTCCAGACTGTCCACCAGCCGCAGCGTCGCCACCACATGCTGTGCTTCCACCAGTCGCCAGACGCGGCCCGCGTATGGGGCAAGCAGGACATTCATTCAACCATGTCGCCCGGCTTCGCCGGGCAGCGCCCGAACCGCCCCCACGGGGCGGGCGCCAACGCCAACCCCTCGGTTCGGGCGCTGCCCTCTGTCATTCTCTGGCGAAGGCCTCACAGCGGTGCCCGCTGCGCATCGAGGTAATTCATCACGCCGATCAGCCCGGCCGCAGAGCGCAACAAGTCGCGCGGCACGCCGCGCAGGTCGCGGTTCTCGGCCTGCAGCCAGGATTTCATCGCCTTTTCGTCGCCTCCGACGATGGCATCGAGCGAGCGAAAAATACGCACGAGGCAGACCGCCAACTCGAACGGTTTGCCCGACAGGGCATAACTGCCGTCTTTCATCCGGCTGGTGCTGGCGGGGCTTACGCCAATGATCTCGCCCAGCTCCTTCTGGCTCAGCCCCAGGGCCCGGGCCGCGCGAAAAGACGCCTTGGACAGGATCGCGCCCTCATTTGCGGCAGCTGGAATGTCTGGAACAATATTCATGCGAACTCCCTTTCTCAAGAAATAATATAGTGGAATTATTTCTGAAGATCAATAGTCGACGGCTTTCCCGCCAGATGTATCGTGCAAGGAAGCTGTTGACGGGCCATCAATGCAGCGCCCGCCGCGCCGGTCAGCTGCGAATCGTTTCGATCATCAACGCCACATTTTCCGGGTCGGCGTCAGGTGTGATGCCATGGCCAAGGTTGAAGACATGCGGGCCGCCGCGGAATGTTTCGACAATGTGCCGGGTTTCGTCGATCAGCGGCTGGCCGCCGGTCACCATGTGCCCCGGTGCCAGGTTGCCCTGCACACAGCCGTCGACCTGCACATTTTCTGCAACCCAACGCGCCGACACCGAGTTGTCGACCGCCAGGCAATCGGCGCCCGTTGCCCTGGCAAATCCGACATAACGCGCGCCCGCTTCGCGCGGAAAGGCGATCACCGGCACGGCGGGGTGGCGTGCCTTGAGTGCGGCAATGATCCGTTTTGCCGGCGCCAGCGCATAGGCGTCGAAATCATCGCCCGCAAGCGATCCGGCCCAGCTGTCAAACAGCTTCACGACCTCGGCCCCGGCCTCGATCTGGGCCGACAGATAGGCGATCGTGGCTTCGGTGATCAGCTCCAGCAAGCGTTCAAACGTGGCGCGGTCTTGCTGGATCAAGGCGTGTGCCGGGCCCTGATCGGGCGTGCCGCGACCGGCGATCATGTAGGTGGCAACGGTCCACGGGGCACCGGCAAAGCCGATGAGCGTGGTCTCGTCAGGCAGTTCGCGGGCAAGTATGCGCACCGTTTCATAGATCGGTGAAAGGTGTTCATGGATGGCATCCGCCGGCTTCAGGCGGGCCAGGTCGCCGGGGGTCGTGACCGTGGAAAGCCGGGGGCCTTCGCCGGTTTCGAACCACAGGTCGGCCCCAAGCGCCTGCGGCACCAGCAAGATGTCGGCAAACAGGATGGCCGCATCAAAGCCAAAGCGGCGAATTGGCTGCAAGGTCACTTCGGCCGCCAGATCAGGCGTGTAGCAAAGCGACAGAAAATCGCCGGCCTGCGCACGGGTCGCGCGGTATTCCGGCAGGTATCGCCCGGCCTGACGCATCATCCAGACCGGCGGAACGGGCAGGGTCTCGCCCGCCAGCGCGCGCAGCAACAGCTTGTTGTTCACTTTGATGCCCTTCCCAAGGTGGTTTCGCCCCGGTGGTCTTGCGCCCGCGCCGATTTGTCAAGGCGCTGGATGGTTGTCACGCCGAAGTGACGCAAGTATCAGGGCTGTCATGACACATGCCCTGCCATCCCCCGGCCACCCCTTGAAGATCGGCACCCGCGGCTCGCCGCTGGCGCTTGCACAGGCGCGCGAAACGCGGTCGCGGCTGATGGCCGCGTTCGATCTGCCCGAAGATGCCTTTGCCATCGTGGTCATCTCGACCACCGGTGACCGCGTGCAGGACCGCCCCCTGAAAGACCTGGGCGGCAAGGGGCTGTTTACCCGCGAGATCGAGGACGACCTGCTCAGCGGCAAGATCGACATTGCCGTGCATTCGATGAAGGACATGCCGGTCCTGCAGCCCTCGGGCCTCGTGCTGGATTGCTATCTGCCCCGCGAGGACGAGCGCGATGCGTTCATTTCGCTCGATGGCGGGGCGCTGGCGGACCTGCCGGAAGGCGCACGGGTTGGCACCTCCAGCCTGCGCCGCAGGGCGCAGTTGCTGCACCGGCGGCCAGACCTGAACATCGTGGAATTTCGCGGAAATGTTCAGACCCGCTTGCGAAAACTGCAAGACGGTGTGGCGCGGGCGACGTTTCTGGCGATGGCCGGGCTGAACCGGCTGGGCATGGCAGAGGTGCCACGCACAGCGATCGCGCCCGACGCGATGCTTCCGGCGGTTGCGCAGGGCGCCATCGGGATCGAGCGGCGCGCCGATGACCGCGCGACAGCCGGGCTGCTCGAGGCGATTCATGACACGCCAACCGGGCTTCGCCTGGCGGCCGAGCGCGCCTTTCTTGCCGCGCTCGATGGCTCTTGCCAGACGCCAATAGCCGGGCTTGCGGAACTTGACGGTGGCACGTTGCGGCTGCGTGGGGAAATATTGCGCACCGACGGGTCCGAAGCGCATGCCGATGATGTGTCCGGCCCGGTGCAGGATGGCGCAGAAATCGGGCGCGTCATGGCGCAGGGTCTGCTGGCGCGCGCCGGTGACGGGTTTTTTGACTGGCGCTGAGGCGCGTGTCAGCCGTCCGGCAGCACCTTGCCGGGGTTCAGGATGTTCTCCGGGTCCAGTGTCTTCTTGAGCGCGCGCATGACATCCAGCGCCACCGGATCCTTGCCGCGCCGCATGGTGCCCAGCTTGGACAGG
>JALSJL010000016.1 GCA_026989405.1 Marinosulfonomonas sp.
CCGACAGTTGCATCACCGCGAACAGCACAATCGGCCCCCCCAGAATCAGAAAAAGCCACGATGCCGGAATGCGCCCCACCAGTTGCGCGCTGGCCGAAATGAAGATCAGCAGGGTCGCAATCAGCCTTCGGAACTCCCATGTGACGCGCCATGCAGCCAGGATGCCGCCGCGAAAGGCCTGCCACAGGTTGCTGACCACGGTTGGCAGTATCAATGCTGCAAGCGCAAGGTCCGGGGCAAGGAATGATCCAATGGCCGAGATCATGATCATCGGCATGCCAAATCCGACAGCACCCTTCACAAAGCCGGAAAACAGGGCTGCGCTGGCGCAAACCATCAGCATCATCGGCCCAAGTGTTTCAAAAATAGTCATTAAACTGTTCCGCAATTCAACCTGTGCACCAGCCTATCAGGTTGGTCATTGGCCCGCAGTTCAAATTCGGATGGGTCACATTCATTCAAGACTGGCGCGACGATCGCATTTTTATTGCGCTGCACATGCAAAAATACTAGTCCCATCCCGAACCGAAAGCCCATGGACACACCAAGCATGAACACCGCATCTCTTCCCGACCTTCTTGACCTGACATCCGCGTCCCTGCCGCCGGTGCGCGAAATTCTGGACAAGGCGACCGATCACCTTCGTGCGCGCGTGACATCAGACGGGCGGGTTTCCGGCGCGTTGATTGAAGAAAACCAGTCAGCCGCCCACGCGCTTTCGTGGCTTGCGACCTATTCGCAGGCGTTGGAACAGATGCACGGCTGGGCCGAGCGCCTGCAGGCCAGCACGGGGCTGGGCGAAATCGAACGGCTCATCCTGCAGATCGCGTTTGGCGAATACCTCGGGCAGATCCGCGGCGGCATGGCGATGAGCCAGACCGAGTTCGCGCGCCTGCACGATGTCTGGCTTTCGCCAGACGACCAGAATGCTCTGGCGACACCGGAAATCGAAACGCTGATCCGGTCGGGCAATACGCAGGCGGCGCGGACAAGACTGTCCGAGTTGATGCGGGACAATGCCGGGCACGCAACCTTCGGCAACACCGGGCTGGATGCAGAGCTGGAAATGATCCGCGAGCAGTTTCGCCGCTACGCAGATGAGCGGGTCATCCCGAACGCCCACGGCTGGCATCTGAAAGATGAGCTGATCCCGATGGAAATCATCGAAGAACTGGCCGAGATGGGCGTGTTCGGTCTGACCATCCCTGAAGAGTTCGGCGGCTTTGGCCTGTCCAAGGCCTCGATGGTTGTCGTGTCGGAAGAACTTTCACGCGGTTATATTGGTGTCGGCTCGCTTGGCACGCGCTCCGAGATTGCGGCCGAACTGATCCTGACCGGTGGCACCGATGCGCAGAAAGAACAATGGCTGCCAAAAATCGCAAGCGCGGAAATACTTCCGACGGCAGTTTTCACCGAACCCAACACCGGCTCTGATCTTGGCAGCCTGCGCACCCGCGCCGTCAAGGACGATGAGGGCTACCGGATCACCGGCAACAAGACCTGGATCACCCATGCAGCGCGCACCCATATGATGACGCTGCTGGCCCGCACCGATCCGAACTCGACGGACTACCGCGGCCTTTCCATGTTTCTGGCCGAAAAAATGCCCGGCACCGACGAGGACCCGTTTCCCACCCCCGGCATGACGGGCGGGGAAATCGAAGTGCTCGGCTATCGGGGCATGAAAGAATATGAGTTGGCGTTTGACGGCTTTGGCGTGAAGGGCGAGAACCTTCTGGGCGGCGCCGAGGGGCAGGGTTTCAAGCAGTTGATGAAAACCTTCGAAAGCGCCCGTATTCAGACCGCGGCCCGGGCCATCGGCGTGGCCCAGTCAGCGCTGGAAGTCGGGTTGCAATATGCCATCGATCGCAAGCAGTTCGGAAAATCGCTGATCGAATTCCCGCGCGTCTCGGGCAAACTTGCGATGATGGCCGTTGAAATCATGATTGCGCGTCAACTGACCTACCATTCGGCCTGGCAGAAAGATCATGACAAGCGGTGCGATCTGGAGGCCGGAATGGCGAAACTTCTGGGCGCGCGCGTGGCCTGGGCCGCGGCCGACAACGCGCTGCAAATCCACGGTGGCAATGGGTTCGCGCTGGAATATCAGATCAGCCGGATACTGTGTGATGCGCGCATTCTCAACATATTCGAAGGTGCGGCCGAAATTCAGGCGCAGGTGATTGCACGGCGGTTGTTGGCCTGACATGCGTCGGCTCACCGACCTTGCACCTGCCACCTGGGCAGTCCACACTGAAAAAATGTTCAGATTGCTTCTGGCCCTGCCACTGGCCCTGACGGCCTGCTCCGGAGATGAGACTATTTCTGCATTTGTTGACAAGGAGGCAACCTACCGCCTGACCGAAGTTGACGGAAAGCCATATCCGTCGCTGGCCACCGTATCGTTCCCGGATGAAGGCTCGATCAGCGGGCGCGCGCCCTGCAACAGTTTCTCTGGCCAGTTGGCAGCCCCCTACCCCTGGTTTGAACTTGGTCCAATGCGCGTCACACGCAGCACCTGCCCCGAAATGGCGGCGGAAAGGTCTTTTTTCAAAGACCTCGCAAAGATGACCCTGATTGAAACCAATGGCGACGTTCTGATCCTGCGTGACGACGGTGCGCGCGAAATGATCTTCGTCAAGACCGAGACCGACGAACAATAGCATCCACCAGACGCTGACGCGCAGCCGGCAGCGGGCGGTCGGCAAACTGCGCCGCCAGCCGGTTTTTCAGAAAAAACCCGGTGGTGGCCAGACCCTCTGCGATACCTGCCAGTTCGCCCTGTCCGTGGCCAAGCAGTGCCGGCGGCAACGGCAGCAAACGGTCAGCCCATTCGCCGGCGGCTTCGGCATTGACAGCCCGGCCGCTGCGCGGTGACACATAAACCAGATCATCCGTTTCACCACTGATGGCGCAAGCCGTCAAATCCAGCCCAAATCCCAGATCATCCAGCAGGGCCAGTTCCCAACGCAGGTAGGCCAGCGGCCAGGCCTCGTTGGTTCCCAAAAGATCCAGCAGAGCGACAGAACGCTGATACAGGTCAGAGTGCCTTTCCCGCTCCGGCAAAGCGTAGTGCAACAACCCGGTGACCGCATTGAGAGCCGCAAGGGCCAGGCGGTCGTCCATGACCGCCCCGGCCCGGCTTTGCATCAGCTCGACGGTGAAGGTTCCGATGTGCTGTTCAAGCCGCGCGCGCCAGCGCACATCAAGCTGCGCGCCGGGTTGCAGCACCGGGGCGATCTTGCGGCTGGTGCCGCCGCGCACAACGCCCGCATGGCGTCCGTGACATGCGCAAAACACTTCAATGATCGCCGAGTTTTCGCCGTGATGGCGAACTGTCAGCAATACACCCTGATCCCGCCACTCCATTCAGATATGTGCCTGTCCTGGCCAACCTTGCCGCCATGAAACAAATGCAGCTTCAACAGGCTATCAGGCCAGTCCCGGTTCGTCGAGCAGGTGTCTGCCGTGGCGGTCCTCGACTTCAATCACCCAGAGGTCGGGGTCAAACGATTTCTGGCGTTCCAGTGCGGCATCCACGTCAGCCTCGTCACCGTCAGCCAGAACGATCCACGCCCTTTCGCCGGTCATCAGATCAAATGACCGCTGATAGGCCCTGGCCTTGCCGTCCAACGTGTTCAGCTTGACCAGGACGGCGCCCGCAGTCGGATCACCCTTTGCGGTCACGAATACAGGTATGTCGGCAAGCTGCAGGCGGCGCAGGTAGGCCGAAACCCAGATATCCGCAGTCAGGCGGCTCATGCGTTCCCGTCAGAAAAGTCCAGACCCATTTCCGAGTATCTTTCGCGTTCGTTCAGCCAGTTCGGGCGCACTTTTACCTGCAGAAACAGGTGAACCTTTCGGTCCAGAAACTCGGAAATCTCGGCCCGGGCAAGCTGGCTGATCGCCTTGATCGTTTCGCCCTTCTTGCCAAGGATGATCCCCTTGTGGCCATCGCGTGCAACATAAATGACCTGGTCAATCCTGACCGATCCGTCCTTGCGGTCTTCCCAGCCTTCCGTTTCGACCGTCAATTGATAGGGCAGCTCCTGATGCAGTCTCAGCGTCAACTTCTCGCGCGTCATTTCGGCGGCGATCATGCGCAGCGGCAGGTCGGCGATCTGGTCTTCGGGGTAGAGCCACGGGCCTTTGGGCAGGGCACCCGCCAGCCAGCGCTTCAGGTCATCGACCCCGTGGCCCTTTTCGGCCGAGATCAGAAAGGTCTCCTTGAAATCGAACATGTCGTTCAGGTCTTTCGTCAGCTTCAGCAATACCGGCGCCTCGACCCGATCAATCTTGTTGATGGCAAGGGCAACGCTGGCATGCTCGGCCCGGCCCTCCAGGCCCTCGACAATCGCTTTCACGCCTTCGGTAATGCCGCGATGCGCCTCGACCATCAGAACGACCAGATCAGCGTCCGCCGCGCCTGTCCAGGCGGCGGCAACCATTGCACGGTCCAGCCGCCGCCGCGGGCGGAAAAGCCCCGGCGTATCGACGAAAACAATCTGGGTCTGGCCCTCGATTGCAACACCCCGGATACGGGCGCGGGTTGTCTGAACCTTGTGCGTGACAATGGAAACCTTGGCACCGACCATGCGATTGAGCAGTGTCGATTTTCCGGCATTCGGCTCGCCAATCAAGGCGACAAAGCCGGCGCGCGTTTCGCTCATTCCTTGTTCTCCAATTTGTCCAGAAGCGCTTTGGCAGCGACCTGTTCCGCCTGCCTTTTGGTGGACGCTTTCGCTGTTGCCGTTTCACCGCTCTGCAGGCGCGCTTCTATCGTGAAAACCGGCGCGTGGTCCGGCCCTTCCCGGGCCAGCTCCTGGTAGGCTGGCGGAGTCTGGCCCCGGGCCTGCGCCCATTCCTGCAAGGCCGTCTTGGCATCGCGCGCATCATCGTCAACGCTTTCGATCAACGGGCGCCACAACCCCAGCACAAGGGTGCGTGCAGTTTCAAAGCCTGCGTCCAGATAGACCGCCGCGATCACCGCTTCCATCGCGTCAGCCAGAAGCGCCTGCTTGCGCCGCCCACCCGAAACCATTTCCGAACGGCCCAGTTTCAGCACCGAACCAATGTCGATCCGGCGCGCGACATCGGCGCAGGTTTCCTTGCGAACCAGGGCATTGAAACGGGGGGCCATCCGGCCTTCCGGGGCCTCATCGCCCGCGCCATGCAGGGCCTCTGCAATGACCAGCCCAAGAACCCGGTCACCCAGAAATTCAAGGCGTTGATTGTCAGGGCGGTTCGGCGTGGAAATGGACGGGTGCGTCAGGGCGCGGAGCAAGAGGGCCGGATCAGAAAACTCATGACCCAACCGGGTTTCGAATGATTTCAGATCTGCCCCGAGCTTCAATTGATTGCCTTGAAAAACCGGTCCGGGCGCCATGTCCAGAAGTAGAACATCGACCGTCCCGCCGATGAAAAGATGACCCGATCCACCCGTCCGATCAGGTTTTCGAACGGCACGAATCCAACACCCCCGGCGGTTTGTGGCACCCGGCTGTCGGTTGAATTGTCGCGGTTGTCGCCCATAAAGAAAAAGTGCCCTTCGGGAACGGTGTATACCTTGGTGTTGTCCAGTGGGCTTTCACCAATATCAAGAATGCTGTGCCTGACACCATTGGGCAGGGTTTCCAGATAGCGGTCTTTTTCGCAAATTCCACCCAGGCCGACGCCGCGGTTCTTGCAGCGCGGGAAACCACCGATCGGCCCCTGTTTCTCAAACTCTTCCTCAAAGACACCGGCCGGCTCTTGCCTGGCCTCGACCCCGTTGATGAAAACAACGCCGTCGCGAACCTGGATCTTGTCACCCGGCTTGCCCATGACGCGCTTTACATAGTCGCTTCCAGCGACCGGATGGCGAAACACCACCACGTCCCCCAGTTCAGGTTCACCAGCAAGAATGCGCCCTGAAATCGGGCAGATCGAAAACGGGCAGGATACGGCCGAATAGCCATAGGCCATCTTGTTCACGAACAGGAAGTCGCCAATCAGCAACGTGTCTTTCATCGAACTGGAGGGGATCCAGAACGGCTGAAAAAACAGGGTGCGAAACACACCAGCGATCACGAGAGCCCAGAAAACCGTCTTGACGGTTTCCATCAAGCCGCCCTGAGTTTCCGCTTTGCTGGCCATCTGTGCATCCCTGTTTTGAATTCTGCCCCGGCTACATGGTCGGACGCGGTGGAGGAGTCAAGCAATCGGACGGGCTTCGATGATCACAAACGCCTGTGCCCAGGGGTGATCGTCGGTAAGCGTCACATGCACGATGGCCTCATGTCCGGCGGGGGTCATTTTGGCCAGCCGTTCGGCAGCCCACCCGGTCAGGTGCATTTGTGGCTGGCCGGAGCGCAGGTTGCTGACTGCCATGTCCTTCCAGGCGATCCCCATGCGCAGCCCGGTGCCAAGCGCTTTGGAGCACGCCTCTTTGGCGGCCCACCGTTTGGCGTAGGTTCCGGCGACATCCTTGCGCCGATCGGCCTTGGTCTGCTCGACTTCGGTAAACACGCGGTTCTTGAAGCGCGCACCAAAACGCTCGAGCGTCCTTTCGATACGCTCGATGTTTGCCAGATCGGTTCCGATGCCCAGGATCATTCCGACCCCGGTTCCATCGTGAGACCGATTGCCCCGGTGGCCTGGTTGAGCGTCGCACTCACCAGGACAGAGTTCGCAAACCCGTCCCCGAGAACAAACATCGCGGGAATGTCGAGCGTCAGACCCCGCGCCGGGTCATAGGATGCCGCGATTTCCGAAAAATAGACCGCGGCAAAACCCAGCCCGGCGTCATACCCTATCAGCTTGCATTGGCGCTTTTCGAGTTTGTCGTAG
>JALSJL010000017.1 GCA_026989405.1 Marinosulfonomonas sp.
ACCGCAAGGTGTGGGAGAATCTCAGCCACTACTACAAGGTCAACGCCTGGCTGCCGCGCAACTATGTGATGATGAACAAGCAGGTCTGGGATGGTCTCGACGACGCAACCCGCGCCGAGATTCAGAAAGCCGCTGACGAAACCGGCGCGGCCTGCGCGGCCAAGTCGGAAGAGCTGGCAAACTGGTATTTCGAGCAGCTCGAGGCCAATGGCATGACCGTCACCGACGCCGGCCCCGAGTTTCTGGGGGAACTGAAGGCCATCGGCGAAAAGATGACAGCCGATTGGCTGGAAGCCACGGGCGAAGACGGCCAGGCGATCCTTGACGCCTACAACAAGATGTAAGATCGCGGATCGGGCGGCCCTCGCGACGGGGGCCGCCTTGCAACCTTCCCGGGGGACAGGGAAATGAGAGACTGGCAACCGTTTCTGGGCCTGCCGCTGTGGGTCTGGCTGTTCGTTTTTCCGACGTTGCTCGCGCTGTTTTGCGCCTTGCAACGCGACCGCGCGGCGCGGCTGCTGGCGCCGGTCTGGCGCATTCTCGATCGCGTCTACCTGGCCTCGGGCGTCATTGCCGCCGGCTTCATGGTGCTGATCCTGCTGCTGATCGTCGCCCAGATGATCGCCCGCTGGAGCGGCATCACCTTTCCCGGTTCGACCGAGTATGCCGGTTACGCGATGGCCGCCACCTCGTTTTTCGCGCTGGCCCATGCGCTGATGCGCGGCGCCCATATCCGGGTGTCGATCTTTCTCAACCTGAACCGTTTCACGCGGCTCTGGCTTGACGCCGCCGCCACGCTCGTGGCCGCCGTGATCGCCACCTATTTCGCGCGCTACGCGATCAAGTTCAACATCCTGTCCAAGGTGCTGAACGACCGCACCCAGGGGCAGGATTTCGTGCCCGAGTGGCTGATTTCCTTCTTTCGCATGTTCGCCAACCCGCCGACGCAATGGGCGAAAATCTGGGCCGAGACCGGCTCTGACTGGGTCTATACCCCGGTCTGGCTGCCGCAAATCCCGATGTCGATCGGCACCGTCCTGCTGGCCGTGGCCCTGTGGGACGCGCTGACACGCCTGCTGGTGCGCCGCGTAAGCGCCATCGTCGGGGAGGCGGTCGAATGAACGAAGTTTACGCAACCGTCGTTTTCATCTTCGTCCTGTTCGCCTTCCTGGGCGGCTCTGTCTGGATCGGGCTGGCGCTGATGGGGGTCGCCTGGGTCGGGATGGAGCTGTTCACCACGCGGCCGGCGGGCGACGCGATGATCACCACCATCTGGACCGGCGCCAGCAGCTGGACGCTGACCGCGCTGCCGCTGTTCATCTGGATGGGCGAGATCCTGTATCGCACCCGATTATCCGAAGACATGTTTCGCGGGCTGGCGCCCTGGATGCGCTGGCTGCCGGGCGGGCTGCTGCACACCAATATCGCCGGCTGCACCATTTTCGCCGCCGTGTCCGGGTCGTCCGCCGCGACGCTGACCACGGTCGGCAAGATGTCGATCCCCGAGCTGCGCAAACGCGGCTACCCCGAACACATGATCATCGGCACGCTGGCCGGCGCGGCCACCCTGGGGCTGATGATCCCGCCGTCGCTGACGCTCATCGTCTACGGCGTCACCATCAACGAAAGCATCACCAAGCTGTTCATGGCCGGCATCTTTCCGGGGCTGATCCTGGCCGGGTTGTTCATGCTCTACATCATCGGCTGGCATTTCTTCGGCAAGGGCCAGCGCCCCGAACCGGAACCGGCCATGACCCTTGCCCAGATGTTCGCCGAAAGCCGCTTTCTGGTGCCGGTGCTGATGCTGGTCGCCGTGGTCATCGGGTCGATGTATACCGGCTACGCAACCGCAACCGAAGCCGCCGCCGTCGGCGTGATCGGCGCGCTGTTGCTGGCGTTGATGCAGGGCTCGCTGAGCTGGAGCACCTTTGCCGCCTCGCTGATGGGCGCCACCCGCACCTCGGCGATGATCGCGCTGATCCTGATGGGCGCGTTCTTTCTTTCGCTGTCGATGGGGTTCACCGGGCTGCCGCGGGCGCTGGCGAACTGGATCGACAGCATGAACATGTCGCCGCTGATGCTCATCGTGGCGCTGACGGTGTTCTACGTCTTTCTCGGCATGTTCCTTGACGGCATTTCTTCCGTGGTGCTGACCATGGCGATTGTCGAGCCGATGATCCGGCAGGCCGGCATCGACGTGATCTGGTTCGGCATCTTCATCGTCGTGGTGGTGGAAATGGCGCAGGTGACACCGCCGATCGGCTTCAACCTGTTCGTGCTGCAGGGCATGACCCGGCACGAAATTTCCTACATCGCCAAGACCGCGGTGCCGATGGTCGCCCTGATGCTGCTGATGGTGGTGATCCTGGTGATCTGGCCGGAAATTGCGACCTGGCTGCCCGACAACATCCGACAGACGCCCGGGCCGGGATAGCAGCCATGCGGCAAGCATTTGCGGTTTCGCCCGCGTTCGGCCAGACTGCCAGGGCAAGGACACGCGGCCCGGTGTCGGCTCAACCACCGCGCCCTTGAGAAGAGGTGATATGATGGAAAAACCGCAAATCGGGTTCATCGGCCTGGGCCTCATGGGCTCGGCCATGGTGGAAAGGCTGCAAGAGCTGGGCTACCCGCTGCACGTCCTGGCCAACAAGAGCCGCGCAAATGTCGACGCCGCCGTCGCCCGCGGCGCGACCGAGCACCAGACCGCGCGCGAGCTGGCCCGCGCCAGCGATATCGTGATGCTGTGCGTCGACACCTCGCAATCCGTCGAAGCGCGCGTTTTTGGCAAGGACGGCATAGTTTCGGGCGCCCGGCCCGGCACGATGGTCATCGACTTCGGAACATCGCTTCCGGCCTCCACCCGAAAAATCGGCGCCGAGATGGCGCAAAAGGGCGTGGCCTACATGGACGCTCCCCTGGGCCGGACCCCGGCCTTTGCCCGGCAAGGCAGGCTCAACATCATGGCCGCAGGTTCCGAGGATGACCTTCAGCGCGCCCTGCCGGTGCTCAACGATCTTGGCGAAAACGTGTTTCACATCGGCCCGCTTGGCACCGGGCATACGCTGAAACTGATCAACAATTTCTTCGCCATGACATCGGCCACCGCGATGTCGGAAGCCTTTGCAATGGCCGACAAGGCCGGTCTGAAGCGCCAGACGTTGTATGACGTCATGTCGGCCGGGCCACTGCGGTCCGGCATGATGGATTTCATCAAGGCCAACGCGATTGACGGCGATCCGAACCAGCTTGCCTTTACCATCGCAAACGCCCGCAAGGACGTGGGGTATTACCTCGAGATGGCGCGCGACCTCGGGGCCGAAAGCCGCATTGCCCCCTGCCCCGAGGCGGTGCTGGAAAAGGCAACACAAACCGGCTGGGGTGACAGGATGGTCGCTGAAATGGTGGATTTCCTGGCACAACAACCGGGCTCGGCCAGACCGAAGGGCTGAGCGCGGATCCTGAAAAAGGAGGCAGTCATGAGAATTCTGATTACAGGGGGCGGCGGGTTTCTCGGGCAGAAACTGGCCAGCAGACTGGCCGGCCTCGGGGCGGTCGACAACCGCGAAATTTCGCAGATCGTGCTGGCCGACGTGCAGGAACCGGCCGAGGTGCCATCCCGGGTGCCGGTGCGGGCCATGGTCGCCGACATTTCGAAACCGGATGACGTGGCCCGGCTTTTCGAACAGGCGCCAGACCTTGTCTTTCACCTGGCCGCCGTGGTGTCCGGGGCTGCCGAGGCCGACCTTGATCTCGGCCTGCGCGTCAACATGGCGGGCACGCTGAACCTGCTGAACGCGGCCCGCCAGAGCGCCGGGTCCACCGGGCGCGCGCCGATGTTCATCTATGCCTCGTCGGTTGCCGTGCACGGCGGCGAAGCGCCACAAACCGTCGTGGACGGGGTCGAGTTGAACCCGCAATCGTCCTACGGCACGCAAAAGGCCATTGGCGAGCTGCTGTTGCAGGACTTTTCGCGCCGCGGGCTGGTTGACGGGCGCGGGCTGCGCCTGCCGACCGTCACCATCCGGCCAGGCAAGGCGAACGCGGCGGCCTCGTCTTTCATGTCGTCAATCTTTCGCGACACGCTGCAGGGCAACGCGGCCGTCTGTCCGGTATCGCCGGATTTTCCGGTCTGGCACACGGCCCCGCGCACCGTCGTGGACAACCTGATACATGCCACCACCATCCCGGCCGATGCCTTCGGCCCCAACCGCAACCTCAACCTGCCGGGCCGCACCGATACCATCGGCGACATGATCGCCGCCATGACGCGCATCGCCGGCCCCGAGGCCGAAAGGCGGATCAGATGGCAACCCGACCCCGCGATCGAAAAGATCGTCATGGGCTGGCGCGGGCACTTCGCGCCGCACAAGGCGCTGTCGCTCGGCTTTAGCGCCGACCGCTCGTTTGAAGACAGCGTGCGCTTTTTTCTCGAAGACGATATCGAGACGCCTCAGGGCTCCTGATCGGCGCCGTCGCCCAGCCGGAAACCGGGATTCTGCGCCTCCAGCCAGCGCAGATAGGCCGCGTGATCGTGGCGCTTCATGTCCAGATCGTGCACCAGTTCGTGAAAGGCCCGCTGCGCCAGCCGTGTCATCGGCAGTTCAAGCCCGACCTCATCCGCGACCGCCAGCGCGTTGTTCAGGTCTTTCAACTGCATCGCCAACGGACCGCCCGGCACCCAGTTGCGCCCGATCATCCTTTCGCCGTGCAGTTCCAGAATACGCGAGGTTGCAAACCCGCCCATCAGGGCCTCGCGCACCGCCGCCGGATCGCACCCGCCCTCTTGCGCAAGCAGCAGCGCCTCGGACACCGCGCCGATGGAAATCGCGACAATCACCTGGTTGGCCAGCTTGGCCACCTGCCCGGCGCCGTGAATGCCCACATGGGTCGGACGGCCCATGGTGCTCAGCACCGGCTCCACCGCGCCATAGGCATCGGGGGCGCCACCGGCCATGATCGCAAGCGTTGCGTCTTTCGCCCCGGCTTCGCCCCCTGAAACCGGCGCATCCAGATGGGCGTGCCCCCGTTCTTGCAGTGCGGCGGCATGGTCGCGGGCAAGGCCGGGCTGGATCGACGACATGTCCACCACAACGGCCCCGGGCGAAAGCGCAGCAGCCACCCCCGGCGCGCCGAACAGAACCTCTGTCACCGCCGCCCCGTCGCTGAGCATGGTGATCACGATCCCGGCCCCCGCCGCCGCTTCGGCCGGCGTGGCGCACACGGTGCAGACGTCGCTCAGCCGTTCGGCCTTGTCACGGCTCCGGTTCCAGACCTTCACCGCATGCCCGCCGGCGGCAATGTTGCGCGCCATCGGCGCCCCCATGATACCGGTTCCCAACAATGCAACGGTCGCCATCGGCGTCCCTCCTGTTCAACCGACGGGCGTCAGCAGGGGCTCGCCCGCCTGTCCCGCCACCAGATTCTGAAACACCAGGTAGGCCATCGCCCGGCGCGTCTTTTCGGTCGCGCTTGCCTGGTGCGGCGACAGCACCACATTGTCCATCGCGCGCAGGGCGTCGGGCACATCCGGCTCGGCCGCGAACACATCGAGCGCCGCGCCGCCCAGCTTGCCGGCCTGCAACAGCTCGACCAGGGCCGCCTCGTCAATCAGCGAACCGCGCCCGACGTTGACGATGGCGCCCTGCGGCCCCAGCGCCTCCAGCACCGCGCGATCGACCAGCCCGGCGGTCTGAACCCCGCCGGGCACCGCCGCGACAAGCCACTCCACATCGCGCGCCATTTCGGTCAGGTCGTCATAGTAGCGAAACGGCACGTCCTTCTGTGGCCGGCGCCCGTGATAGACCACATTCATCCGGAACGCCTGCGCACGGCTTGCAATTTCCTTGCCGATCCGTCCGAGGCCAAGAATGCCAACCGTCGCGCCCGCAAGCTCGGAGGTCAGCGCGAAATTGCCCGCCCGCCAGCACCCGTCACGCACAAATCGGTCCGCCTCGACAATCCGCCGCCCGAGGGCGAGCATCAGCCCCAGCGCAAGCTCTGCCACCGCATCGTTCAGGACATTCGGCGTATTGGTCACCGCAACCCCGCGCGCCTTCGCGGCCGGCAGGTCAATGGCATCGGTTCCCACGCCGTAGCTCGCGATCAGCTCCAGCCCCGGCAGGGCATCCATGATCCGGGCCGAGCACCCCGTATGGCCATCGGTCACCATGAAACGGGTGTTCGCGTGATCGGCCAGAAAGGCCGCCTTGTCCGGCGCTTCCCAATAGCGCGCCACCGCGAATCGCTGCCCCAGAGCTTCGGTCAGATCGGCCGGCATCGGGCCCATCATGATCAGATCATCCATCTTGCCCCCAACCGCTTCGCAGCCCGCCCGTCAGTGATTGTCGCGCGGCAAGTCACGCCAGACCTTCTGATATCGGGTGGCCATTTCCAGACACCCGCCTTCGGCCAGCTGGCCGACGTGCTTGCGATACAGTTCCTGCCAGGGTGTCTGGTTGTGCAGCTCGGGCGGTGTCCATTGCGCGCGCCGCCTTTGCCATTCCGCATCATCGACCAGGGCGTTCAGCGTCCGCTCGTTCAGATCAAGACGCACCTTGTCGCCGGTCTTCAGAAAGGCCAACCCGCCGCCGACCGCGGCCTCGGGCGAGGCATTCAGGATCGACGGGCTTTCGGAAGTGCCCGACTGGCGGCCATCGCCAACCGTCGGCAGATGGGTCACCCCGGCCCGGAGCAGCGCGTCCGGCGGCTGCATGTTCACAACTTCGGCCGCGCCCGGATAGCCGACGC
>JALSJL010000018.1 GCA_026989405.1 Marinosulfonomonas sp.
GACGGCACCGAGATCACCGATTTCGCGCCCGAGCGGCTGGCGCCCGCCGGCATGACGCTGGTCCCCGAAGGGCGGCGCGTATTCGGCACCCTTACGGTCGAGGAAAACCTGCGCATGGGGGCCTACGCCATCCGGGACAGGGCCACGCTGGCGCAGGGGTGGGAGCGCGTCCTTGATCTGTTCCCGATCCTGAGCGAACGGCGTCAGCAATATGCAGGCACCCTGTCGGGCGGGCAGCAGCAGATGCTTGCGGTTGGTCGCGCCTTGATGAGCAACCCGCGCCTGCTGCTTCTGGATGAACCGTCGCTCGGGCTTGCCCCGCGGATCGTCGAACAGGTGTTCGAACTGATCGGTAAACTGCGCGAACAGGGTGTGACGCTTCTGTTCGTGGAACAGAATGTCGCGATGGCGCTCGAGCTTGCCGATCGCGGTTACGTTCTGGCCAGCGGTCAGATCGTAACGTCGGGGTCGGCCAGCGAGCTGGCGCGGACCGACAGCTTGCAATCCGCTTATCTGGGAGCATAGTGACATGGAGCTTTTCCTGCAGCAGACCGTCAATGCGCTGGCACTCGGCGGCACCTATGCGCTGCTGGCGCTCGGTCTCGCGGTGGTCTTTTCGATCATGGGGCTGATCAATTTCGCGCATGGCGAACTGATGACGATCGCGGGATATGCGCTGATGTATGCCGGACTTGCCGGCGTGCCTTTCCCGTTTGCGGTTGCGCTGGCCATCCTTTCGGCCATGGCCGCGGCGGTGCTGATGGAGCGGGTGGCCTTCCGCCCGGTGCGAAATGGCTCGGGTGCAACGATGCTGATCACCAGCTTTGCCGTTTCGATGATCCTTCAGGTGCTGTTCCAGAACCTGATTTCGCCCCGCTCGCAGGTGGTTGTGCTGCCGGCGCTGCTTTCGGACAGCATCAGGGTCGGGGGGCTGGTGATCGGCGTGAACAAGATCGTCGCGATCCTTGCAACCATCGTCATGCTGGTTTTCCTCGAAAGGTTCATGAGCCGTCAGAAAACGGGGATCGCCATGCGGGCAGCGGCCGAGGATTTCGCCGTTGCCCGTCTGATGGGGATCAAGGCCAATACCGTCATTGCCGGGGCATTTGCCCTGTCGGGGATGCTGGCCGGGGTGGCCGCGGTGCTGTGGGTCAGTCAGCGCGCATCGGTGGATCCGCTGATGGGGTTCACGCCTGTTCTCAAGGCATTCATCGCCGCGATTCTCGGTGGTCTGGGCAGTTTGCGCGGCGCGGTGGCGGGCGGTTTCGTGCTGGGCTTCATCGAGGTCTATCTCGCGGCCTTCCTGCCGCCGGAACTGCAGGAATTTCGCGATCCGATCGGCCTTGGTATCGTGGTCGCGGTGCTCCTGTTCCGGCCCAGCGGTCTCGTTCCCTCCGAGGTGC
Organism: Marinosulfonomonas sp.; assembly: GCA_026989405.1. Taxonomy (GTDB): domain Bacteria; phylum Pseudomonadota; class Alphaproteobacteria; order Rhodobacterales; family Rhodobacteraceae; genus JAJRUE01. The sequence continues at coordinate 1,404 of JALSJL010000018.1, forward strand.
TGAGGTCTGTCAAGGTATGACGCGGGGCGACGTGAATTCCGCCCGTTTGGGGCTGCTGAGCGGGGCCGACCCGGCCCCGGTGGAGGTGCTCAACGAAGACAGCAGCTTTCCCGTCGTCCTGCTGTGCGAGCACGCCGGGCGCGCGGTGCCCGAGCGCCTGGCCGGGCTTGGCGTGACGGAGGCGCAGCTTGCGTCGCATATCGGCTGGGACATCGGCGCTGCGTCGGTTGCCCGTGCGATGGCCGATATTCTCGGCGCGCCGGCGGTCTTGCAGCGCTACAGCCGGCTGGTGATTGACTGCAACCGCCCGCCCGATGCGCCCGACGCGATGCCCGAAGTGAGCGACGGAGTCTCGGTGCCGGGAAATCGCGGGCTGGGGGCCACGGAGCGCGCAGCAAGAGTGGACGAGATATTCCGGCCCTTTCACGAAGCGGTCCAGGCGATGTTCCTGCGCTCGCCGCGTCGGGCAGCCTTTGCCATCCACAGTTTCACCCCGGTTCTCGGCGGCGTGGCGCGCCCCTGGGAATTGTCGTTCCTGTTCCGCGATGACCGCGAGACCTCTTTGCGTCTGCGCAAGTCCGTCCTGCGGCGGCGCCCCGAAACAAGGATCGGGATGAACCAGCCCTATCAGATAGACGATGCCTCGGACTGGTTCGTGCCCCGCCACGGCGAAGCGCGCAACATTTCCCACAGCCTGATAGAGATACGCAACGATCTGATTGCCGGGGCGCAAGAACAGATGGCCTGGGCCGAAATCCTGTCTGCGGCCATTTCCGATTTTCTGGAGGATGACAAGAATGCAGCCGACACGTGACGTGCCCATTGTTCCGAAGCAGGCCGCCCTGCTTTTCGTGGATGTGCAGAATTTCGGTGCGCATCGCAAGGGGGCGGAATATGCCGGCCTGTCAGATAAGGCGTTCGAGGCCAGATACGGCTGGTTCTTCGAGCAACTCGAATCCGCTGTCGTGCCCAGGATGCAGCGCCTTCAGTCCGCCTGCAGGAAGGCCGGGCTGGAGGTCATGTACACGACCATCGAAAGCCTTACCCTGGATGGGCGCGATCGCAGCCTCGATTACAAGATCACCGGATTCAACGTTCCCAGGGGATCCTGGGACGGAAAGGTGATCGATGCGCTTGCGCCGCTGGAGGACGAGATCGTTCTGCCCAAGTCATCTTCGTCGGTGTTCGTGTCAACGCATATCGACTATGTGCTGCGCAATCTTGGCGTGAAACAGCTGATCATCAGCGGTCTGCTTACCGACCAATGCGTCGAAAGCGCCATCCGCGATGCCTGCGATCTGGGCTATCTGGTCACCCAGGTGACTGACGCCTGCCTGAGCTACAGCCAGGAGCGCCACGACAACTCGGTGTCGGCAATCAGGGGTTATTGCCGCCAGGTCACGACCGATGCGCTGATCGCGGAACTGCAGGCCGGTTGAGGCGGCAGCTTCCACAAGTCGCCGCAAACGCCCCCAAACCGGACGACGGAGATTCAGCAATGGGTGGCGGAGTTCTGAGGCAAGAGCGTGCGCAGGGCCGCGGTCTCTGATTGGGTGTCTCTGGTCAGGATTGATCTTGCCCGTCAAAGGTTGGCTCCGCAAACCAGACCTTGGCCAAAGAACATCCGCGGTCGCCAAGCGGCCCGCGCGGGCCTCGCTGCGTTGCACAAGGGCTCCGCTCAGCCCGGCTATCGGCGGAAAACACACCATCGGTCGGGACATTGTTTTCGAAACGGCTGGTCACGGTGGAAAAACTGCCGTTTTCTTGACCGTTCCATAGACAAAGCTGGTGTCGATCGAGGCAATCCCGCCAATTGGATGGATACGGTTGCGAATGAAGCTCTCATAGGCATCGAGATCAGACACCAGAACCCGCAACTGGTAGTCCATGGCCCCGGTCAGCACATGGCATTCAAGGACTTCTTCGATCATTCGAACCTGTTTTTCGAATTTTTGCACAACAGATTCATTGTGGCGCTCCAACCGGATGCGCACGAATACGGTTATAGGCAACCCATATGCAGCAGCGTCCACATCGGCGTTGTATCCCTTTATCACGCCGCTTGCCTCGAGGTTCTTGACCCGGCGCAGACACGGTGACGGCGACAGGTTCACGGCGTCAGCGAGGTCCTGGTTCGTGATGCGTCCCTGCCGTTGCAACATGCGAATGATCTGTTTATCTTTGGAATCCATTGTCTGCCTCCACCAGAAAATTAGCATAACATGCCAATTTTATGTTGCAAATTGGTATAATTGGCAATCAATGGCTTGGGCGGATGGCGCAAACTGGTCGCAACCTGAACCAGGAGCTTGCCATGACACAATTCCCAGGATTTGCCACTCGCGCCATTCACCACGCCTACGATCCGCTGGAAAACGAAGGCGCCCTGACCCCGCCGCTACATCTGACTTCGACTTTTTCATTCGAAACCGCCGAGGCCGGGGCCGAGATTTTCGCAGGGGAGCGCCAGGGCCACATCTACAGCCGAATTTCCAACCCCACATGCGACATTCTGGAGAATCGCATCGCCTGCCTCGAAAGCGCCGAGGCCGGGTTGGCGCTGTCGAGCGGTATGGGAGCCATCACCGCGGTCTTGTGGACCCTGCTGTCGCCCGGAGATGAGGTTATCGTGGACCGGACTCTTTACGGTTGCACCTTCGCCTTCATGCGCCATGGGTTGGCAAAATGGGGGGTGAAGATCACCCATGTTGACATGACCGATCCGCAGAACCTGTGTGCCGCCGTGTCCGAAAAGACCCGCGTGGTGTATTTCGAAACGCCCGCCAACCCCAACATGCGACTTGTGGACATCACAGCCAGCGCCGAGATCGCGCATTCGGTCGGCGCGCAGGTCGTGGTCGACAACACCTATGCCAGCCCCTATCTGACGCGACCCATCGAACTGGGGGCCGATATCGTTGTGCATTCGGCCACCAAGTATCTGGGGGGGCATGGCGACGCGGTCGGCGGTCTGGTTGTCGGAGCCGCCGAACAGATCGAAGAAATCCGGCTGGTCGGGATGAAGGACATGACCGGGGCGGTCATGGCGCCGTTCAACGCGATGCTGATCCTGCGCGGGCTGAAGACCCTGAACCTGCGGATGGATCGTCACTGCTCTTCTGCCCGGGTCGTGGCCGATTATCTCGAATCACATCCGGCCATCGAAAATGTCTGTTTCCCCGGGTTGGAGAGCTTCGCTCAGCACGATCTTGCGAAGCGGCAGATGTCGCAGCCCGGCGCCATGATCGCGTTCGAGGTCATGGGCGGGGTGCCCGCCGGGATCGCGCTTATGAACCGTCTGAAGTTGATTCAGCGAGCCGTGTCCCTGGGGGATGCGGAAAGCCTGATCCAGCACCCGGCCTCGATGACCCATTCGACCTACACGCCCGAGGAACGGGCCGAACACGGGATCAGTGACGGGCTGATCCGCCTCTCGGTTGGGCTCGAAGATGTCGAGGACATCCTGGCCGATCTTGCGCAAGCCCTGAACCGTTCCACCTGCAACGCTGCCTGAGACCGGAGAAACCCATGCCTGCTGATCCCGATCAGTTGAAAACCGTCGAACAGCGTCTGCTCTGGCTGTCGCACTGGATGATCCACCACGCCAATCATCTGCGTCCCAAGGTGGACGGGATCAAGGTCGGGGGGCATCAGGCCAGCTCGGCCTCGATGGTGTCGATCATGACGGCGCTCTATTTCTCTGCGCTGCGGCCCGAGGACAGGGTGGCGGTCAAGCCGCATGCCTCGCCCGTGTTTCACGCGATGCAATATCTGATGGGAAACCAGACTCTCGAAAAGATGAAGAACTTTCGCGGCTTTGGCGGGGTGCAGAGCTATCCCAGCCGGACCAAGGATATCGACGATGTCGATTTCTCGACCGGGTCGGTGGGGCTGGGCGTGGGCATCACCGCGCTGGCGTCATTGGTGCAGGATTTCATCACCGCGAAGGACTGGGGACGCGACGCGCCCCAAGGCCGCATGGTGGCGCTGGTGGGAGATGCCGAACTGGACGAAGGCAATGTCTATGAGGTGTTGCAGGAGGGTTGGAAGAACAACCTGCGCAACACCTGGTGGATCATCGACTACAACCGTCAGAGCCTGGACGGCATCGTGCGCGAGGGGCTGTTCGAGCGGATCGAGAAGATCTTTTCTGCCTTCGGCTGGGACGTGATCCGCGTCAAGTATGGTGCCTTGCAACGTACCGCGTTCGAGGAACCGGGCGGCGCAGCCCTGCGGGACTGGATCGACGCCTGCCCCAACCAGGAATATTCCGCGCTCACCTACATGGGCGGGGCGGTCTGGCGCCAACGGCTGATGGACGATCTCGGTGATCAGGGTGATGTTTCCGCGTTGATCGAGGGGCGCAGCGATACCGAACTGGCCGAGCTGATGGAGAATCTCGGCGGCAACTGCGTTCAGACCATGGCCGAGGTGTTCGACTCCATCGACCATGACCGGCCCACCTGCATTCTCGCCTACACGATCAAGGGCTGGGGCACCCCGATTGCAGGGCACAAGGACAACCACGGCGGGCTGATGACCAAGGCGCAGATGGCAGAATGGCAGAAGCGTATGGGCGTGCCGGAAGGGCAGGAATGGGACCCCTTCGCCACAGTCGGGGATGTGGAGGGTTTGAAGGCATTTCTGGCTCAGGCGCCCTTCTTTGCCAGAGGTCCGCGCCGCTTCGGCGATGCCCGGCTCGAGGTTCCCGCCATTACCTTTTCCAACGCGCGCGAGATCTCGACCCAGACGGCCTTTGGCAAGATCCTCGACGAATTGTCGAAAGGCGACAGCGATCTGGCCGCCCGGATCATGACGACCTCACCAGATGTAACCGGAACCACCGGGCTTGGACCCTTCGTCAACCGGCGCAAGCTGTTCGCCCGCGATGCATTGCCCGATGCCTTCATCAAACACCGCATCCCCTCGACCGCGAAATGGGAATTCACCCCCGATGGCCAGCATTTCGAGCTTGGCATCGCCGAGATGAATCTGTTTCTGCTGCTGGGCGCGGCGGGGTTGGCGCACAGCCTGTGGGGCAAGCGGTTGATCCCCGTCGGCACTGTCTATGACCCGTTCGTGCATCGCGGCCTCGATGCGCTCAACTATGCCTGCTATCAGGATGCACGGTTCATGATCGTGGGCACGCCGTCGGGGGTGACCCTGGCGCCCGAGGGCGGTGCGCACCAGTCTGTTGGCACACCGCTGACGGGCATGGCGCAGGACGGTCTGGCCGCCTTC